>JAEWKG010000221.1 GCA_023386135.1 Pseudomonadota bacterium
ATAAGCGCGTTACGGGTCACGAAATGCTGCATGCGCGAAAACGCGCAGGCCTGCAAATGTTACAGATGAAACCGCTTACCCGCAGCTTGCCGAGCGGATCACGTCGGTTTTCTTATCCATCCGCACGTTGAGCCGCTCCGCGCGGTAATCCATCGTCACCACGCTGTCGGGGTAGAGCCAACGGATGGTCTTTGCGCCGGTGGCCGCCGCGACTTCGGCGCGCGCCTCCGGGGTGGCCTTCTTGCCGAACCACGCCTTCACCTTGTCGGCGTTACAGGCGTTCTCGGGCGGGACGGCGGCGGGCTGGGCCTCGCCCGCCTGCTTCATGAAGGCCGCGGTGAGATCGAGCTCGACCTCGTCCGACACCAGCGGGATGCCGGTGGTGATGCCGAAGTCCGACCGCTTGATCAGCGCGCGGCCGGAGAAGCCGACCTGCTCGGACCCCATCATCGAACCCGCACCGGTGAAGCGCGCCTGGATCGCCACCGGGCGGGTGTGGCCGTTGAGCGTGAGGTCGCCGACGATGTAGGCGCTTTGGCCGTCCACCCCCGGCGCGACGCTGGTCGAGACGAAGTGCGCCGGCTGCGGCGTCGGCCCGAAGAAATCGGGCGCCGCCCCGTCCGCGCCCGGACGCAGCAGGTGATCGTGTAGCCCTTGGCTGGCGACCACTGGATTGATCGGGATGGTCACATCGACCTTGGCAGCCGACAGGTTGGCCGGATCGATCGTCAGCGTGCCCGTCACGTCACCGAACAGCCCGAAGTAATCGCTGAAGCCGAGGTGATCGACCCGCCAGCCGACGAGGGTGTGGTTGGGATCCGCCTGATAGGTGCCGCCGGTGACGCGCGAGGGATCGCCCGCTCCCGGCTTCTCGGTCGGCATCTGGGCGTAGGCGGCGGCGGTCATCGCCAGTGCGGCGGCACAGGTGGTCAGCAGCAGGCGCATTCGGGTCCCCTCCGTTTGTGAAGCTCAGCCGCAGCGGAACAGCTTGATCCGCCCATCCTTGCCCAGCTCCACATTGAGACGCTGAGGGCTGAAGTCCATCGTGATCGCGTCACCCTCTCCATAATAGCGGATCGCCCGCTCGCCTACCGCCTTGGCGATCGCGGCCTTCACATCGGCGGTCGGCAACGCATTGAGCCACCGTTCGGAGACCTTGTCCGCCCCGCAGGTATCGTCTCCCTTGGCGGTGTCCGCGTTTTCGGAGCCGGGGCCGGAGGTCGCGGTGGCGCCAGGCGTGACCGGGCTGATCAGGACCGAGTCCGTGCTTGCCGGCGTTGGGCTGCTGCTGGCCGGCGCCGCGGAAGGCTCGACCACTCCCGGCGCCTCGCTCGCTTCCGGACCTGCCGGAGTTTCTGCCGGTTGGCAGGCAGCGAGCGCGAAAGCGAGGGCGAAGGGCAGGGGGCGGGTCATGGCGAAACTCCGGGTGGTTCGTCCCGACAACGAGGCGCCCGCACCCGCAGTTCCTGGTTCGCCGCCCCTAGTTGATGGTTTGGTCGACCAGCTTGTTCTTGCCGATCCACGGCATCATCGCGCGAAGCTTGGCGCCGACCTGCTCGATCGGGTGCGCGGCAGCGGCCTTGCGCGCGGCCTTCAGCTCGGGCTGGCCAGCGCGGTTGTCGAGGACGAAATTCTTCACGAACCGGCCCGACTGGATGTCGGCGAGCACGCGGCGCATCTCTGCCTTGGTTTCGTCGGTGATGATCCGCGGGCCGGTGGTAATGTCGCCGTATTCGGCGGTGTTGCTGATCGAATAGCGCATGTTGGCGATGCCGCCTTCGTAGAGCAGGTCGACGATCAGCTTGGTTTCGTGGAGGCACTCGAAATAGGCCATCTCGGGCGCGTAGCCGGCCTCGACCAGCGTTTCGAATCCGGCCTGGATCAGGTGAGTGATGCCGCCGCACAGCACGGCCTGCTCGCCGAACAGGTCGGTCTCGCACTCTTCCTTGAAGTTGGTCTCGATCACACCCGAGCGCCCGCCGCCGACCCCGCTGGCATAGGCGAGCGCGATGTCGTGCGCGTTGCCGGTCGCGTCCTGGTGGACCGCGATCAGACACGGCACGCCGCCGCCGCGCTGGTACTCGCTGCGCACGGTGTGGCCCGGCCCCTTGGGCGCGATCATGATCACGTCGATGTCGGCGGGCGCCTCGATCAGGCCGAAATGCACGTTGAGCCCATGCGCGAAGGCGATCGCGCTGCCGGGCTTCAGGTTGCCCTCGAGGTCGTTCTCCCAGATCGCCGCCTGGTGCTCGTCGGGGGCAAGGATCATGACGATGTCGGCCCACTTGGCCGCGTCCTTGTTCGACATTACCTGGAAGCCGGCGGCCTTTGCCTTCTCGGCGGTGGCCGAACCTTCGCGCAGCGCGATGGCGACGTCCTTCACCCCGCTGTCGCGCAGGTTCTGCGCATGGGCGTGGCCCTGGCTGCCGTAGCCGACGATGGCGATCTTCTTATCGGTGACCAGATTCAGGTCGGCGTCGGCGTCGTAGTAGACTTTCACGTTCTCATTCCCTCGCTCGCAGAATCCGTCATGCTGAACTCGTTTCAGCATCCATTCCGCCGCAAGCCCTGCGCTATCCGGAGAAATGGACCCTGAAACAAGTTCAGGGTGACGAGGAAAAACTTGGACAGGGCTAAGCCCCCTCGGCCCCCCGCATCATCCCGACGATGCCGGTGCGGCCGACTTCGACCAGCCCCAGCTCGCGCATCAGGCCGACGAAGCTGTCGATCTTCTCGGGCGCTCCGGTGATTTCGAAAATGAAGCTCTCGGTGGTGGTATCGACCGGCTTGGCACGGAAGATGTCGGCGAGGCGCAGCGCCTCGACCCGCTTCTCGCCGGTGCCGGCGACTTTCACCAAAGCCAGCTCGCGCTCGACGTGCGGCCCTTCCTCGGTCAGGTCCACCACCTTGTGCACCGGGATCAGCCGCTCGAGCTGGGCGCGGATCTGGTCGATCACCGCGGGCGGGCCGTTGGTGACGATGGTGATCCGGCTGACCGCGTGGTTCTCGCTGATGTCGGCCACGGTCAGGCTGTCGATATTGTAGCCGCGCGCAGTGAATAGCCCGGCGATCTTGGCCAGGATGCCGGCCTCGTTGTCGACGGTGACGGCGAGCACGTGGCGCTCGGCTTCGGCCTGCTTGATCCGCATCAGACCAGCGCCTTGGCTTCGTCGTCGAGCGTGCCTTCGACCCGGTCGCCGTAGAGCAGCATGTCGGTATGCGCGGCGCCGCTGGGGATCATCGGCAGGCAGTTCGCCTCCTGCGCGACGCGGCAATCGACCATCACCGGCCCGTCGTGGTCGATCATAGCCTGGATGCCCTCGTCGAGGCCAGCCTGGTCCTCGATCCGGATGCCCTTCCAGCCATAGGCTTCGGCGAGGCGCACGAAATCGGGCAGGCTGTCGCTGTACGAATTCGAATACCGGCTCTCGTAGGTCAGCTCCTGCCACTGGCGGACCATGCCCATGTACTGGTTGTTGAGGATGAACACCTTGACCGGCAGGCGGTACTGGCTGGCGGTGCCGAGCTCCTGAATGTTCATCTGAATGCTCGCCTCGCCGGCGACGTCGATCACCAGCGCGTCGGGGTTGCCGAGCTGGGCGCCGATAGCGGCGGGGAGGCCGTAGCCCATCGTGCCGAGACCGCCGCTGGTGAGCCACTTGTTGGGCGCTTCGAACCCGAGATACTGCGCGGCCCACATCTGGTGCTGGCCGACCTCGGTGGAGATGATCGGCGCGCGGTCCCGGGTCAGTGCTTGCAGGCGCTCCACCGCGAGTTGCGGCATGATCTCGGACTTCGAGGGCGGATAGGCGAGGCTTTCGCGCGCCCGCCAACCGGCAATGCGCGCCTTCCATTCGCCGAGGTCCTGCGCGCGCCGGTCGCCCCACGCGGCGATCAGCTGCTCGAGCACCGCGGCGCAATCGCCGATCAGCGAGAGGTCGACATTGACCGTCTTGTTGATGCTCGCCCGGTCGATATCGAGGTGGATCTTCTTGGAGCCCGGGCTGAACGCGTCGAGCCGCCCGGTCACCCGGTCGTCGAACCGCGCGCCGATGCACACCATCAGGTCGCAGCGGTTCATCGCCATATTGGCTTCGTAAGTGCCGTGCATGCCAAGCATGCCGAGCCAGTCGGGATGGTCGGCGGGGAAGGCGCCGAGGCCCATCAGCGTGCTGGTGAGAGGCGCGCCGGTGAGGTCTTGCAGCGTGCGCAGGAGTTCGCTCGCGCGCGGGCCGGAGTTGATGACGCCCCCTCCGGTGTAGAGCTCCGGGCGCTCGGCGGCAGCGAGCATCTCGACCGCGTCGAGCACCGCTTCGAGCGGGGCAGTAGAAGGTGGGCTGTAGCGCGTTGAGGACGGCGTCGGTGCGTCGGGCGCGTCCCATGTGGCCAGCGCGACCTGGACGTCCTTGGGAATATCGATCAGCACCGGGCCGGGGCGACCGGTAGTGGCGATCCGAAATGCCTCGGCGATGGTCGCCTGCAGCGCCGCGGGGTCCTTCACCAGGTAGTTGTGCTTGGTGCAGTGTCGGGTGATGCCGATGGTGTCGGCTTCCTGGAACGCGTCGGTGCCGATCAGCGGGGTGGCGACCTGGCCGGTGATCACCACCAGGGGGATCGAATCCATGAACGCGTCGGCGATGCCGGTGACCGCATTGGTCGCGCCCGGACCGCTGGTGACGAGCACCACGCCGGGCTTGCCGGTCGAGCGGGCATATCCCTCGGCTGCGTGCGCCGCGCCGGCTTCATGACGAACGAGGATGTGGCGAATGCGGCTGTGCGCGAACAGTTCGTCGTAGATCGGCAGCACCGCGCCGCCGGGATAGCCGAAGACGAATTCGACCCCCTGCTGCACCAGGCTTTCGATCAGGATCTGCGCGCCGCTGCGCTCGGTCACCGTCCATTCCTCCTGCGTGGCCGCCTAACCTGCGGCGTTCAAAAAATCGACCCGGCGCGGGGGGACTCGCGCCGGGTCTATTTCTCATCGAGACAAAGCTCAGCTACGCGACAGGAAATGTCAGGTCAAGCGTAAATTTGGGAATAAAGTTTCAATACTTTCGGTGTGAAGCAAATCTTCTGCATCTGCACGCGGCCACTGTGCCGGCGGCTGATTGCGGAACCAGGTGGCCTGACGCTTGGCGTACTGGCGGGTGGCGAGCTGGCCCGCGGCAAGCGTCTCCTCCTTGCTTGATCGGCCGGAAAGCCAGTCGGCGACCTCGCGCACCCCGATCGCACGCATGACCGGAAGCGCAGGATCGAGGTGTCGGGCGAGCAGCGCCTCGACCTCCGCAGCCGCGCCGTGATCGAGCATTGCGGCGAAGCGCCGGTCGCAGCGTTCTCCCAGCCATTCGCGGGAGGCGATGAGGATCAGCGGATGGAGGTCCACTCGCTCGGCGATCCCGCCCTCGCGCGCGGCTTGCCAGTGGGCGAGCGGGTGTCCGGTGGAGCGGACGACCTCCAGCGCACGGGCCACACGTGTGGTGTCCGCTGGCGCCAGCGCTGCTGCGCGGGAGGGGTCTTCCTGCTCAAGCGCGGCATAGGCCTCAGCCACCGGCATTGCGCGCACCGCTGCTCGAACCTCGGGGGCGATGGTTGGCACCGGGGCGATCCCGTCGAGGAGCGTTCGCAGATAGAGACCGGTGCCTCCGACCAGGATCGGCAGCCGTCCGGCAGCGTGAGCCGCATCGATCTCGCCTCGCGCCGCCGTCGCCCAAGCGGCTGCCGAGCAAGCCTGGGCCCCGTCCCATGCACCGAACAGTCGGTGGGGCACGCCGCGCATTTCCTCCTCGGTCGGCCGCGCGCTGAGCACTTGCAGGTCGGCATAGACCTGCGCGCTGTCGGCGTTGATCACTACTGCGTTGCCGTGCCGCTCCGCCAACCGTACGGCGAGATCGCTCTTGCCGCTCGCGGTGGGCCCTGCGATGAGCGCGACCGCCGGCCTATCAGGAGATTTCGCAGTGCTCATCGCCCGGCTGATAGCAGAGCCAGCCGGACTGGAAACGCGGCTCGACGCCGCGAGCGCCGCGCTGGAAGCCGAAGGCATGCGCATCGCCGCCGCCGCGATGCTCGATTTCTGCGGGAACGTCTTGCAGCTCTCGCTGCCCGAGGGCGGTCCGGCGGTCCTGCGGCAGGTGCTCGACGAACACTTCGCACCGGCGGACTTGCTGGTGTCGGACCGCGAGATCGGCATTCCGCGGCTGTTCGTGTCCGACATGGATTCGACCATGATCGGCCAGGAATGCATCGACGAGCTGGCTGATTTCGCAGGCCTCAAGGACCAGGTCGCGGCGATCACCGAGCGCGCGATGCAGGGCGAGCTCGACTTCGCCAGCGCGCTGACCGAACGGGTGGGGTTGCTCAGCGGGCTGGGGGAAGACGCCATCGCCACCTGCCTCGCCGACCGCATCCGGCCGATGCCGGGCGCCAAGCGGCTGGTCGCGACGCTCAAGGCGCATGGCTGCCGGACGGTGCTGGTTACCGGCGGCTTCCACCACTTCGCCGACCCGGTGGCGGAGAAGATCGGGTTCGAGCATGTCGTCGCCAACCGACTTGCGGTCGCGGACGGCAAGCTGACCGGCGCGCTGGTCGGCGGGATCACCGACAGCGCGGTCAAGCGCCGGGTGCTGCTCGACGAGGCCGGCGCGCTCGAACACGGCGTCACGACGTTGGCGATGGGCGACGGCGCCAACGACATCCCGATGCTCGAAGCGGCGACCTGGGGCATCGCCTATCACGCCAAGCACAAGGCGCGCGCCGCGGCAGACGGCTGGATCGACCGAGGCGATCTGACTTCGGTGCTCTCGCTGCTCGGCGTTCCGCGGGAAAATTGGGTTGCGGTCTGAAACCTCTTCCCACCGTTGCACATTAGAGCTATATTGACACCATTGTCAGTAGAGGCCTGTCCATGACCGCTCACCAGCCGATCCGCATCGATGACCCGAACCTCGCCTGCGCGGCCGACGGAACCGTCTTCCGCAATCCCGCGCGGCCGATGCCCAAGCGCGACGTGGGCAAGGCGCTCAGCAAGTTCCGCGAGCTGATCAAGGACAAGGAAAACACCGCGCTGGTGTTCGAGATCTACGAATCCTTGCCGTCCAAGGACTTCCTGCCCCGCGCCCGCAACACGACGCTGAGCGAGCGGGGCCAGGTGCTGCGCGAGGAAGAGCCGTTCCTGCCGCCGATGCTCGACGATCACGCGGCGTTGCGCCAGCTGCCCAAGGGCTCGGTCGCGCACGCTTATTGCGACTTCATGGAGAGCGAGGGGCTGTCGGCCGCCGGACTGGTCGCCGAATCGGAGAAGATGGGGCGGCCGAAGTACGGCGACCTCGTCGAATGGTACGGCTTCCGCCAGCGCGACACGCATGACCTGATGCACGTGCTCACCGGCTACGGCCGCGACGCGCTGGGCGAGCAGTGCGTGCTGCTGTTCACTCATGGGCAGCAGCCGGCGGCGGGGCACCTGCTGCTCGGCTACGCGGGCGCGTTCAACATCACCAAACAGGTCAAGAGCAAGGCGCCGGTGTGGCGCGCGGTGCGCGAGGCGCATCGCCGCGGCAAGAGCTGCCCGCCGCTGGTCGAGATGTCGATCCGCGAGCTCCTCGCGATGGACCTCCACGAGGCCCGCGCGCGCTTCAACATCGGCGAGCCGACCTGGTACCGCCGCTGCCACGAGGTGTGGAAGAGCGAGGGCGTCAATCCCTACGACCTGCTCGGCAAGGCAGCCGAGGCGGTCGAGGAAAGGCTCGCCGCCTAGGCTGCCCGGCGCCGCGCCCAGCGCGCGGTGATCCACGCGATCGGAATGCCGACCAGCACGCAATGCGAGAACAGCGCATTGCCGATGCTCCATGCGACCTTGCCCGGCGGCATCGGCGCCCACGCCGCCGGCAGCGCCATCTCCGGCCAGCGCAGCGGGCGCACGACCCAGTACATGATCAGCCACAGCAGCACGCCGTAGGCGATGCCGGCGACGATCGGGTGGCGCATGAGTGCGGGAAAGCGCGGCGCGATCGCGACGTACGCGGCTACCATCGCCAGCATGATTGCGTAGTGCGTGACTAGGCCCAGCGGCCCGCCCGCCGGGCTGGTCTTCATCGCTTCTCCGAACGGTCCGCTCGCGACGAATTGCAGCACCCCGCCGGGCGACATGCCCGCCATTCCGGCGAACACGAAGGCCGACAGGATGTCGAGCGTGCCCGCCACCAGCCACGCGATCAGAATCGTCCGTGCCATCGCATCTCTCCCTTGGCTGAAGGCTACCGCAGCTCCTTGCGGATCACCAGCTTGAGACCGGACCAGGTCTCGTCGATCGCGCAGACCTTGGTGTCGACGAAGCCCATCGGTAGCGCGACCTCGCGAATGGTGTCCTCGGTGATGTCGGTCGACACCTTGGCGGCCTTCTTGGGCCAGCTCACCCACACCTGCCCGTCCGGCGTAATCTGGCTGCGCAGCGTGGCGAGCTTGGCTTCGAGATCTGCGCGCTCGGTGACGAACACGTGCGCGGCGTCGATGCCCTGCGCGGGGTCCACGAATGTCAGATCGAGCGCGTATTCGCCGATCTCGTCGGCGACATCTTCGGGCATGTTGTCGAACCACACGCGCTGCCCGTCACGCAATGATAGCTTCTTCGCCAGCGGCGTGCCGGAATAGCCAGCGGTCACAAGTTCGCGCTCTCAACACCGTCATGCTGAACTCGTCTCAACATCCATCGTGCCTCCTCGCACGGACTGCGCAGAGGGAGAAATGGACCCTGAAACAAGTTTAGGGTGACGAGGTGATTATGGACGTGCGTCTTAGCTCTCCATCCAGTCGCGGAAGAAGCTGTCGCTCGCTTCGCGCAAGGCCGTGAGCGCGACGGTGCTGCCGCCGACTACCAGAGCATCACCGCCGGTCGTGCCGATCCGTTCGAAGGGCACCTTGCTGCGGTCGAGTTCGACATCCGCCGCGACTGTGACGATGTAGCGCGCCTGGCTCTCGTTGAACGCGAACTCGCTGGTCATCGCATCGATCTTCGCGCCGATGCCGCCGGCGAGCGCCATCTTGGCGAGCGCGACCAGCAGTCCGCCGTCGCTGACGTCGTGCACGGCGGTGACCTTGCCCTCGGCGATCAGCTGGCGGACGATCTCGCCGTTGAGGCGTTCGTCGGCGAGGTCGACCCGCGGCGGATCGCCATCCTCGCGGCCGTGGATTTCGCGCAGCCACAGCGACTGGCCGAGCTCCGGGTAGTGCGGACCTATTGCGAGAATCGTTTCGCCCTCGGCTTTGAAGCCGATGGTCGCCATCTGGCCGTAGTCGGCGATCACGCCGACGCCGCCGATCGCGGGGGTTGGCAGGATCGCGCTGCCGCCGCCGGTCGCCTTGCTCTCGTTGTAGAGGCTGACGTTGCCGCTCACGATCGGGAAGTCCAATGCGCGGCAGGCATCCCCCATGCCTTCGAGGCAGCCGGTCAGCTGCGCCATGATCTCTGGCCGCTGCGGGTTTGCGAAGTTGAGGCAGTTGGTCACCGCCAGCGGTTTGGCGCCGACCGCGCACAGGTTGCGGTAGGCCTCGGCGATCGCCTGCTTCCCGCCTTCGTACGGGTCGGCGTAGCAGTAACGCGGAGTACAATCGGTGGTCATCGCCAGCGCCTTGCGGGTGCCGTGGACTCTCACCACTGCAGCGTCTCCGCCGGACAACTGCAACGTGTCTGCACCGACCTGGCTGTCGTATTGCTCCCAGATCCACCGCCGCGAGGCGAGGTCGGAGCTGGCCATCAGCTTGAGCAGGTCGGCGCCGATGTCGGTGCTCGCCGGCACATCGCCGAGCGGCGCGACCTTGGCCCAGGCCTTGTAGTCCTCTCGGCTGAGCGAAGGCCGGTCATAGAGCGGCGCATCCGCGGCGAGCGGGCCGAGCGGAATGTCGCACACCACTTCACCGCCGAATTCGAGCACCATGTGCCCGGTATCGGTCACCTCGCCGATGACAGCAAAGTCGAGCTCCCACTTGCGAAAGATCGCCTCGGCCTCCGCCTCGCGGCCGGGTTTGAGCACCATGAGCATGCGCTCCTGGCTTTCCGACAGCATCATCTCGTAGGGCGTCATGCCCTCTTCGCGGCACGGGACGTTGTCCATCACCAGCCGAATGCCCGCCCTGCCGTTGGTCGCCATCTCGACGCTCGACGAGGTTAGGCCCGCCGCGCCCATGTCCTGGATCGCGACGATCATGTCGGTTGCCATCAGTTCGAGGCAGGCCTCGATCAGCAGCTTCTCGGTGAAGGGATCGCCGACCTGCACGGTGGGGCGCTTGGCCTCGGCATCCTCGCCGAAGTCCGCGCTCGCCATCGTCGCGCCGTGAATGCCGTCGCGCCCGGTCTTGGAGCCGACATAAACGATTGGATTACCGACGCCGGTCGCCGCCGAGTAGAAAATGCGGTCGGCATCGGCGACGCCCACGGTCATCGCGTTGACCAGGATGTTGCCGTCGTAGGCCTGGTGGAAGTTGGTCTCGCCGCCGACGGTCGGCACCCCGACGCAGTTGCCGTAGCCGCCGATCCCCTCGACCACCCCGCGCACGAGGTGCTTCATCTTGGGGTGATCCGGCCGCCCGAAGCGCAGCGCGTTCATGTTGGCGACCGGCCGCGCGCCCATCGTGAACACATCGCGCAGAATGCCGCCGACGCCGGTCGCGGCGCCCTGGTACGGCTCGATGTAAGACGGGTGGTTGTGGCTCTCCATCTTGAAGATGGCTGCCTGCCCATCGCCGATGTCGATCACGCCCGCGTTCTCGCCTGGGCCGCAGATCACCCACGGCGCCTCGGTTGGCAGCTTCTTCAAGTGAATGCGCGAGCTCTTGTAACTGCAGTGCTCCGACCACATGACCGAGAAGATGCCGAGTTCGACCAGGTTCGGCTCGCGCCCCAGCGCGTGCAACACACGCTCGTATTCCTCGGGGCTGAGGCCGTGGGCCTCGACGACGTCCGGAGTGACTTCAGCCATGGCCCGCGCCCTTAGCGGCGGGACGGGGCAGCGGCTAGCCCCGTGCAGGCACCCGCCGGCGAGTCTTCCCCAACCACCAGGCGGCAAGAGTCGCCAGACCGTAAGCGAAGAATGCGAGATAGCTGGTCGCTGGCGTCACCGCCTCAGGTTCGGGCGCGAACCAGTTGAACAGTTGCAGCCCCGCGAGAACGATGCCGAGGACAATCGCGGGAAGCGCGGGCCCGCGCGTGCGGGCGAGGTAGAGCCAGAGGGCGCCGAAGGTGAGGCCCAGTTCGAGAGGTATCTCGATCCACGGATGGTTCCACAAGCCGAACCCAAGCCGTGGCGGAATCCCGGCCAGGGTCAGGTCCGGCCGGTGAACCAGCAGGTCGAGCAGCCAGTGGCTCATCACGACCGTGCCTGCCAACAGGGCGAACCCGAGATCGCGCCGCCACAGCAGGACAAGCGCGCCGAATCCCGCCGCCCACGCCGCGCTACCTGCGAGGCTATGAGTCCACGGCATGTCGTAGAGGTCCATCGGATTCATCGTGGTGATGCCCGGCACCACGCGCATGTGCTCGGTTCCAGTGAGCAGGAAGGCGAAGAACGCCCAGTCGACCAGTTGCGCGGCGACGAACAGCGTGCCCAGCCGCGGTTCGCGCTTGCTGACCGCCGCAGCGGCAAGCGCCGGCGCCCAATGCCCGATGAACATCGTTCTCTCCCCCGTCCGCGCCCACGTGGCAGCTTGACCGCCAGCGGCGGCACGGTCAATCAGGCGCGATGCAAGAGCCTGCTCCCGAGATCGCGTCGCTGAGCTTCGAGGACGCACTCCGCTCGCTGGAAGACGTGGTCCGTCGGCTCGAAAGCGGCGAGGTTCCGCTCGACCAGTCGATCGAATTGTACGAGCGCGGCGAGGCTCTGCGCGCGCACTGCCAGGCGCGGCTCGACGCGGCACAGGCGCGGATCGAGAAAATCGTCGCCGGGCCCGATGGGCGTGCGAGCCATTCGGTCCCGTTCGACAGCGATGGCTGACGCCGCGCCGGGTGCCGGCAGCCTGCTCGGCGACGCGCTCGCGCGCATCCAGCGCGAGGTCGACGCCGCCTTCGACGGTTTCCTGCCGCTGCCCGAGGACGCGCGCAAGCCGCTGGTCGAGGCAATGCGCTATGCCGCGGTCGGCGGGGGCAAGCGCATTCGCCCGTTGCTCACCGCGGCGGTTGCCGGGCTGTACGCGGTCCAGCGCGACGCAGCGGTGCGCGCCGGTTGCGCGGTCGAGGCGATCCACGTCTATTCGCTGATCCACGACGACCTGCCGTGCATGGACGACGACGACACCCGCCACGGCAAGCCGACGCTGCACAAGGCCTATGACGAGGCGACCGCGGTGCTGGCCGGCGATTCGCTCCACGCGCTCGCGTTCGAGATTCTTTCCATGCCGGAGACCGCCGGCGACCCGTTCGTGCGCGCGGAACTGATCGCCACGCTCGCGGCGGCAAGCGGGTGGAACGGCATGGCCGGCGGGCAGATGATGGACATCGTCGCCGATGGACAGGGCTACGACCTGCCGACCATCACCCGTCTCCAGCAGCTCAAGACCGGCGCCCTCCTCGGCGCCGCGGTGGAGATGGGCGCGATCCTCGGCCGCGTGCCCGAAGAGGGACGCACCCACCTGCGCAACTACGCGCGCGACATCGGCCTCGCGTTCCAGATTGCCGACGACCTGCTCGACGTCGAAGGCGACGAGGCTGCGACTGGCAAGGCCCTGCGCAAGGACGAGGGCGCGGGCAAGGCTACGTTCGTCAGCCTGATGGGCATCGAGGCCGCGCGCGTTCAGGCCCGCGCGCTGGTCGATCAGGCGATCGGCCACCTCGCGGCTCACGGCGATGAGGCCGACCTGCTCCGCGCACTGGCGCGCTATATCGTCGAAAGGGACCGCTGACATGGGCGAACGCATCGGCATCTATCCGGGTACGTTCGACCCGATCACGCTCGGCCACATGGACATCATCGAGCGCGGGGCGAAGCTGGTCGATCGGCTGATCATCGGGGTGACCACCAACATCGCCAAGTCGCCGATGTTTCCCGACGACGAGCGGCTCGCGATCGTCGAGCGCGAATGCGCGAGCGTGGACGGCCGGATCGAGGTCGTCGGGTTCAACTCGTTATTGATGGACTTCGCCGAAGCGCAGGGCGCGTCGGTGATCATCCGCGGCATCCGCGGGGTGACCGACTTCGAGTACGAGTACCAGCTCACCGGCATGAACCGGCAATTGAACGACCGGATCGAGACGATTTTCCTGATGGCCGACGTGGCCCTGCAGCCGATCGCCAGCCGGCTGGTCAAGGAAATCGCGCTCTATGGCGGAGACATCTCGAAGTTCGTCACCCCCGCGATCCGCAAGGACGTGATGGCCAAGGTCGACGGGCTGGGCTGCAAAGGGCAGGGCTAACCATTCATTGAACCGACAGTCCGCGCCCGCTAAGGCGCGCGGCTGACGGACTTTCATTTCAAGACGGGATTTCGATGTTGAACCGCCTGCTCGTCGCCGGGGCGCTCTCCGCGCTGGCGTTCGCTTCCGCCGCCGCCGTGGCCCAGGACGCTACCGAACCCGCTCCCACTCCGGCCCCCGCCGCGACCGAGACAGCCGCGCCGGCGGCCGCCGCGACCGACGATATCGAGGCCAAGCGCACCTTCGGCCCGGTCGATTTCGACATGACGCACGATCCGGAGAACATCCTGCTGCTCGACCTGTCGAACGGCAAGCGCGTCGCCATCCGGCTGATGCCGACCTGGGCGCCGCTGCATGTCGAGCGGATCAAGACCCTCACCCGCTCCGGCTTCTACGACGGCGTGAAGTTCCACCGCGTGATCGAGGGCTTCATGGCGCAGACCGGCGACCCGACCGGGACCGGCCGTGGCGGCTCTTCGCTGCCGGACCTGAAGGCCGAATTCAATCCGATGCCGCACCTGCGCGGCACCGTGTCGATGGCCCACGCGGCGAGCGACGATTCGGCCAACAGCCAGTTCTTCATCACCTTCTACCCGCGCTTCAGCCTCGACCGGAAGTATACCAACTTCGGGCGGGTGATCTCGGGCATGGACGCGGTCGATGCGATCCACCGGGGCGAGCCGCCGGCCGACCCGACCGTGGTGCTGCAGGCCTCGATCGCCGCCGACGGCAAGCCGCAGATGCTGCCGAGCGCGACGGTGCCGGTCGAAGCGCCGGTCACCGCGGACATGCTCAACGCGCCGCAGAAGTGACCGAATAGCGCGCCCGCGATGCGCGTCGACCTGTTCGATTTCGAGCTCTCGCCGGAGCTGATTGCACTGCGCCCCGCCAGCCCGCGCGATGCGGCGCGAATGCTGGTGGTCGAAGGCGAGGCTCCCTTTGCCGACCGGACGGTCCGGGACCTGCCGTCGCTGCTGCGCGCGGGCGACGTGCTGGTGTTCAACGACACCCGCGTGATCCCGGCGCAGCTCGAAGGCACACGCGGGGAGGCGCGGATCGGCGCGACCTTGCACAAACGCATCGACCTGAGGCGCTGGCAGGCGTTCGTGCGCAATGCGAAGCGGCTGCGCGAAGGTGACGTAATCGACTTCGGGTGCGCGGTGTCAGCGACCGCTGAGGCGCGGCTTCCCGACGGTTCGTGGACCCTGGCGTTCGCAGGCGACGAGCCGGTCGAGGTGCTGCTCGAGCGGGCGGGCCGCATGCCGCTGCCGCCGTACATTGCCGGCAAGCGCCCGACCGACGAGCGCGACCGGAGCGACTACCAGACCATGTTCGCCGTCCGCGACGGTGCGGTTGCGGCTCCAACCGCAGCGTTGCACTTCACGCCGGAGCTGATCGCCGCGCTCGATGTCGCGGGAATTGCCCGCGAGACGCTGACCCTGCACGTCGGCGCGGGCACCTTCCTGCCGGTGAAGGCGAACGATACCGACGACCACGCCATGCACGCCGAGTGGGGCCGGATCGATGCCGTCACCGCTGATCGCCTCAACGCCGTGCGCGCGAACGGGGGCAGGGTGCTTGCGGTCGGCACCACCTCGCTTCGCCTGCTCGAAAGCGCCGCGGGTGACGACGGCGTCATCCGGCCATTCGAGGGCGACACCTCGATCTTCATCACCCCCGGCTACCGCTTCAAGGCGGTCGACGGGCTGATGACCAACTTCCACCTGCCCAAGTCGACACTGTTCATGCTGGTATCGGCGCTGTTGGGCCGCGAGCGGATGCAGTCGGCCTATGCCCACGCCATCGCGCACGGGTATCGGTTCTATAGTTACGGGGATTCGTCGCTGCTGTTGCCCTGACCGAGCTCGAGGAGCGAGCCGGAGCAGATCAGCCGATCGATCAGCGCGTCGTCCGCCGGGATCCGCTTGTCGAGCATGAGCATCGCGATGCCGTGGCCCAGCGACCAGGCCTGTAAGGCCAGCCGCTGCGCCTCCGGCCCATCCGATCCGGTCAGCTCGACAGTGGCATCGTGTAGCAACTGCGATGCGGGATCGGACTTGTGCTGCACCGGCTCACCGTGCGCGAACACCAGCCGGAACAGGGCAGGGTGCGCGAGCGCGAAGCGGACATAGGCGCGTCCGGTCTCGACGAAGCCCGCAGAGCCGCCGCCCGCCGCGTCATACCCCTTCCGCTGCGCGGCGCCCAACATCGCTAGGCCCTCGCTCGCGAGGGCTGCGAGCAGGGCGTCCTTGTTGGGGAAGTGGCGGTAGACCGCGGTCGGCGAGACGCCAACAGTCCGCGCCAACTCGCGGAGCGACAGGTCCAGCCCGCTGGCCCCCTCCAGAGCGGTCATGCCCGCCGCGATCAGCGCATCGCGCAGCGAGCCGTGGTGATAGGTCGATTCGGATGTTGACACTGTTTACATAACCGCTAAGTTGACGCTGTTCACATTGGCTAGGCCGAGGAGTCGACGATGGCAAGCGTGCTGGAGAAAACCATTCGCGGGGCGGTTACCGCCGGCGTCACCGGGCTGGCCGGTCTCAATCGCAAGCGGCTGAGCGGTGATAACGCCTTCCTGACCGGCATCCACACGCCGATGGATGGGGAGAAGACGCTCACTGATCTCGAGGTCACAGGGACGATTCCGGCAGAGCTCGACGGCCGCTACGTCCGCATCGGCCCGAATCCGCAATACGCCGAAGCCAAGGGCCATCACTGGTTCACCGGTGACGGCATGGTCCACGGCATCAAGCTGAAGGATGGTCGCGCCGAATGGTACCGCAATCGCTACATCCGCTCGAACACGCTGGAAGCGGCGAGCGGCATGGCCGCCGCGCCGGGCCCCCGCCGGGGAATGGGCGACACGGTCAACACCAACGTCATCCAGGTCGCGGGGAAGACCCTCGCGCTGGTCGAGGCTGGCTCGTACCCGGCCGAGCTGTCGGACGAGCTCGAGACCACCACCTACAGCGACTTCGGCGGCGGCCTCGCCGGATCGTTCACCGCGCACCCGCACGAGGATCCGGCGACCGGTGAGTTCCACGCGATCTGCTACGACGCGGGCAACCCGAACCAGATCACCCACGTCGCGCTCGATCGCACCGGCCGGGTGCTGCGCGAGCTGCCGATCGCGGTGCAGAACGGCCCTTCGATCCACGACTGCGCGCTGACGCAGAACTACGTGGTGATATTCGACCTGCCGGTGACCTTCTCGATGAAGGCGCTGATCGGCGGGCACAAGTTCCCCTACCGCTGGAACCGCGAGCACCGCGCCCGCGTCGGCCTGCTCCGCCGCGACGGCGATGCGGGCGACCTGACCTGGCACGATGTCGAGCCGGCGTACGTGTTCCACGTCTCGAACAGCTACGAGGACGAGGCCGGGCGCGTGGTGATCGATGCCTGCGCCTACGACACCATGTTCGATGGCGACATCGGCGGTCCGGTCGGGCGCAGTCTCGGCCTGGAACGGTGGACCATCGATCCGGCCGGAGGACCCGTTGTGCGGACGATCATCGATCCGCAGCCGCAGGAATTCCCGCGTCCGGACGAGCGCTTCTTCGCGCGGCCCTATCGCTATGCCTGGGCCATGGGCCTGCCGAGCGAAGAGAGCGCCGAGTTCCTCGGTGAGGCATCGCTGATCCGGCATGATCTCCAGACCGGTGAGAAGGTGACGCGCGATTTCGGCACCCACGCGGTGCTCGGCGAATTCGTGTTCGTGCCGCGCAGCGCCGATGCGCCGGAGGGCGACGGCTGGGTTATGGGATACGTCATCGACCGCGCGAGCGGCACCACCGATCTCGCCATCCTCGACGCAACCACGCTGGCCGATGTCGCGCGGGTGCACGTGCCGCATGTCATCCCGCCGGGCTTTCACGGCAACTGGATGCCGGCATGAGCGCCATGCTGGCGCGGCAGATCGTCCGTTCGGTTCGGCTGGTCCTGAGCGACCTCTCCGGCACGCTGCTGTTCGCGATCCTCCTCGCAGTCGGGGTCGACGTGCTGATCGCGACGGTGGCGGGCATTGCAATGGCGATCGCGACGGTCGGATTGACTATCGCGCGGCACAAACAGGTCGGCGCGCTGCAATGGCTCAGCCTCGCGCTCGTCATCGTCTCGGGCGCGGCGACCTTGCTGACCAGCGACCCCCGCTACGTGATGGCCAAGCCGAGCGTCATTGCCGTCATCGTGGGCCTGTTCATGCTCCGCCCGGGCTGGCTCGCGCGCTACATCCCTGCCGATATGGAGGTGTTCATAGCCGACGTGACGCTGGTCTTCGGTTACATCTGGGCGGCGCTGATGTTCGTGACCGCGGCGCTCAATTTGCTTTTCGTGCTCCGCTTCCCCGAATTGTGGCTGGCGTTTCTCGCAATCTTCCCCGCGCTTTCCAAGCTCGGACTGCTGGCGTTCCATATCGCGCCGAGCGTAGTCGTCGGCCGCCGCCGCAAGGCCGCGCGCGGGGCGCGCGAAGCGCCGCTTCCCGTGGCAGCCTAACGCTCGCAAACTCGCAGTTGCGTCCGCCGCGCGGCGCGGCAATGGTCGGTGGCGAATGGAAACGATTCTCGACATCGCCGGGCTGACCAAGGTCTATCCCGGCGGGCTCAAGGCACTCGACGGGGTGGATCTGCAGATCCGGCGGGGCGAGATTTTCGCGCTGCTCGGGCCGAACGGCGCCGGCAAGACCACGCTGATCGGCGCGGTGTGCGGGCTGGTGCGGGTGACCGGCGGGACGATCACCGCCTTCGGGCAGGACCTGGCGCACAACTGGCGCGACGCGCGGAGGCGGATCGGGCTGGTGCCGCAGGAGCTTGGTTTCGACATGTTCGAAACGGTCGAGCGCGGCGTTCGGTATTCGCGCGGGCTGTTCGGCCTCCCGCCGGATGCGGCGAGGATCGAGCAAGTGCTCCGTTCGCTC
>JAEWKG010000198.1 GCA_023386135.1 Pseudomonadota bacterium
CTACCCGAGCGGCGGGCGGTCGGGACCGGTTAGACGATCCCGACCGCCTTGCCCGCGCGCTCGAACATGCCGAGGATGGTCTCGACTTCCTCGGCCGAGTGCTCGGCGCACAGCGAGCAGCGCAGCAGCGTCATGTTGGCGGGCGTCGCCGGGGGCCGGGCGAGGTTGACGTAGAGGCCTTCCTTCAAGAGCGCCTCCCACATCGCCGCGCCACGTTCGAGGTCGGGCATGATGACCGCGACGATCGCGCTTTGCGGTTCCTTCGTGCCGAGCTCGAACCCCAGGGCAGTGAGCCCGTGGTGCAACCGCTTGGAATTCTCCCATAAGTGCGCGCGCTTGTTGGAGCCCGCCATCAGCTTGCGGATCGAAGTCGCCGCGGTCGCCACCACACTCGGCGGGAGGCTCGCGGTGAACACATACGGTCGGCACACCAGCCGCATTATCTCGAACTTCGGGTGGTTGGAGACGCAGAACCCGCCGACCGTGCCGACGCTCTTGGAGAAGGTGCCGATCACGAAGTCGACGTCCTCCAGGCAGCCCTGATCCTCGGCCACCCCGCGCCCGTGCTCGCCGATGAAGCCCATCGAGTGCGCCTCGTCGACCAGCACCATCGCGCCGTGCTTCTTGGCGACCGCGATCATCTCTTTGAGCGGGGCGATGTCGCCGAGCATCGAATAGACGCCCTCCAGCACCACCAGCTTGCCCGCGCCTTCGGGGATGCGGCCCAGCCGCTTGTCCATCGCCTCGATGTCGTTGTGCTTGAACGGCACCACCTCGGCGTTCCCCATCGCGCAGCCGTCCCAGATCGAGGCGTGGCTGTCGATGTCGAGCACTATGTAATCGCCCTTGCCGGCGATGGTGGAGATGATCCCGAGGTTTGCCTGATAGCCGGTGGAAAAGACCATCGCGTGGTCCATCCCGTAGAACTCCTTGAGCGCCTCCTCGCAGGCCTTGTGCCCCTGGTAGGTCCCGTTGAGGACGCGCGAGCCGGTGGTGCCCGAACCGTAGTCCTCCAGCGCCTGCTTGCCCGCGGCGATCACGTCTTCGTCGAACGTCATGCCCATGTAGTTGTAGGTGCCGAGCAGGATCGTATCGCGCCCGTTGCAAATCGCCCGGGTGGGGGAGAGAACCTTCTCCATCACCAGGTTGAAGGGATCCTCCTGCCCCGTCGACAGCAGCCCTTCGCGCATCGCGATGAGGTCGTCGAACTTCGAGAACAAGTCGCGGTCGTGGCCTTCCCGCGCCTCCGGGCGGTCGGGCTCGTCGATGCCTTCGCTCATCAGTTCTGCATCTCGGTCACGGCGTCGACCAGGTTGCCCCAGGTCTCGATCTCGGCCTGCTGGTTCATCGAGATGATGATGTCGAATTCGTCCTCGATCGCGGCGACGAAATCCATCACTGTCAGGCTGTCGAATTCGAGGTCACCGGCAAACGTCGTGTCCTCGTCGATCTCGGCCTGCTTCTTGTTGAACGGTTCGACCAGCGCGCGGATGCGGGCTTCGACTTCGGATCGGTCCATGAGCTCTACTGTTTCCTAGTTCGGCGCGCGGGGAGCCGCGCGCCTGCCATTCCAATGCGGCGGAAAAGCGGCTTGCCCGCGCGCTTGTCAAGCTTGCCGACCGCTGGCAATCCTCGCGCTGGGGGAGATTGGCCATGGAATCCGAGAACTCGGCGCCGCCGGCAGGCTCGCAGCACGGCACTTCGGCATACTCGCTCCATGCCATCCATCTGGTGCGCACCACCCAGCAGCAGACGCTGCAGTTGTCGCAGATGGCCGACCAGAAGGCCTCGATCCTCATGGGGGCGAGCTTCCTCGTGTTCTCGATCGCGGTCAGCCGGGCGTTCTCTGGACACCTTCCAGTGAGCTTGGCGATTCTGGCACTGTTCGCCTTCCTGAGCTCGCTGTGCGCGGTAATCGCGGTGCTGCCCTCGGTCTCCCCGAAGGGCGAGCCGCAAGGCGCGAACCGCCTGTTCTTCGGCCACTTCGCCGCGCGCGACGAGGCGGAATGGACCGAAGACGTGCTCGAACGGCTGCGCGACGACGAGGCGGTGTTCCGCACCATGCTCCACGACATCTACCAGAACGGCCAGGTCCTGCGCCGCAAGAAGTACCGCTTCCTCGCGATCGCCTATCGCCTGTTCGTGTTCGGCCTGGTGGTGACGCTGGTCTCGTTCGTGGTGGAAATGACCGCGCGATAACGGGCAGAAAACCCGGGCGGCCGGCCGCTCGATCGAGTTGCCGATGGGCCGCCTTCGCCGCGACGACAAACTTCAGAAATCGACCGCGACGCCGTCCTTGACCCAGTCGCCGTAGCGGGTGGGGCTCAGCTTTTCGTCAGACGTGCCCGGCTTCGGCTCGGGCGGCGGAGCGCTCGACCAGTGGGCCGGCTTGGCGAACTTGGCGGGGCGTTTGGTCGCGCGTTCCATGCTCGCGAAGATGGGCGCGCTGGCGCGGGGATGCAATCGCCGATAGGGCACGCAGCGATGGTGAAAATCCAAGGACTGGCTGCACGCACCGCGGCGCTGCGCATGCTCGACGCGGTGCTCCGGCGGGGCGAGACGCTCGATCTTGCCGAGGGCCAGTACGCCAAGGGCCTGACCCCGAGCGACCGCGGCCTGGCGCGGGCGATAGCGAGCGAGACTCTGCGCTGGCTCATTGATCTCGACGCCTTGATCAACGGCGCGACCGCGCAGGCGCTGCCGGACGATGCCAAGCCGCGCATGGTGCAGCGGATGATGCTGGCGCAATGGCTGCGGCTCGACACCCCGCCGCACGCGGTGATTGCCACCGGACTTGAGCAATTGAGCGGCGGACCGCGCCGCCTGGCACACGGGGTCTTCTCGGCGCTGGCGAAACGCGAGGTGGTGCTCCCGGAGGTCCCGACCCTGCCGCCCGCCGTCGCGGCGCGGTGGGGCGAACGCGCCGATGCCATTGCCGCCGCGCTGGCCGAGCCGCCGCCGCTCGATCTGTCGCTGCGGAACCCCTCCGAAACCGAGCGCTGGGCAAGCGAACTCGGCGGCATCTCCCTCGCCTCTGGCCATGTCCGCTTGCCGCGCGGCGGCGCGGTCGAGCGGCTCGCCGGGTTCGAGGAAGGCGCATGGTGGGTGCAGGACCTCGCCGCCTCGATCCCTGCCCGCCTGCTCGGCGCGGGAGAAGGGCGGCGTGTGCTCGACCTGTGTGCCGCGCCGGGGGGCAAGACACTGCAACTCGCCGCCGCGCGCTGGCAGGTCACCAGCCTCGACAAGAGCGTCAAGCGATTGGACCGGCTGGTCGAGAACCTCGACCGCACCGGCCTCGCCGCCGAAGTCGTCGCGGCCGACGCGCTCAAGTGGGAGCCGTCGCGCCCCTACGACGCGATCCTGCTCGATGCACCGTGCACCGCGACCGGCACATGCCGCCGGCATCCCGACGTGCTGCATCGCGTGCGGGAGCGCCAGATCGCCGAGATGGCGGAAGTGCAGGCCGCCATCTTCGGGCGGGCGGCCAGCTGGCTCGCCCCCGGCGGGACGCTGGTCTACGCCACCTGTTCGCTCGAGCCGGAAGAGGGCGAGTTGCAGGCGCCGCCTCCCGGTCTTTCCATTCAGTCCGTCACCCCGAGCGAGTTGCCGGCAGGGCTTGTTCCCACGCTCGAAGGCACCGTGCGCACCGATCCGGGAATGCTCGCCGAACACGGCGGAATCGACGGCTTCTTCGTCGCCCGCTGGCGCAAGACGGGCTGACACGACCCGCACTTTCGCTCCGCTCGCCGCAGCCAGCGCTCGCATCGCCCCCGCCTTGTCAGGGTCCGGCGCATCTGTTCATCTGGCAGCAAGCTGCGCGCCAACAGCGCCGACAGCGACGCGAACGGCCGGTCGCCCGGCTCGATCGTGGTCGCAGAGATGCGGGGCGAGGATCGATGGCCTGGCGGGCCGCGAAGAGGGGGTGCGGCCGACCGGCCGCAGGCGCGCATGCTGGGCCGTCCCAGAAGACGGACGTTCAGATGAAGACCATGACCAAGGGCCTCGGCGCCCTCGCCCTGCTCGCGGTGGCGAGCGGATCGACCGGCCTTGCGGCGCAGCAGGCGCCCGCCGATGGCGAATACGCCACCACCGTGACGGGCGAGGTCCCCAGCGATCTCACCGGCATGCCCGCCGGCCCCGATGTCGAGGGCATCATCACCGCCAAGAGCAGCGGCAAGATGCAGATCACCGGCAACGACGGCGCGGCGACGGTGGTCAACGTCAGCGCGGCGACGAAGATCAAGGGTAGCGGCGGGTTCCTCGGCCTCAACCGCGACAAGCTCGCCGCCGATGCGCTGCTCAACGGCCTGCCGATCGCGGTCGAGACGGTACAGTGGGGCGGCGGCCTCATCGCCAGCGAGATCAAGCTGAAGAGCAAGGACTTGCGCACCGCCTCGATGATCCGCGGCGGCACCGTCCAGGGCTTCGCCGAGCAAACCGCTGCCACCGAGGCGCTGCGCGGCCGGCTCGGCGATATCGACAAGTACAACCTCAAGGGCACGACCAACGTCAACTTCGACACCGGCCGCGCCGACCTGTCGGAGCAGGCCAAGACCGATCTGTGCGCCGCGGCGCAACAGGCGGACGCGACCGACAACGCGCTCCTCCTAGTGATCGGCTACACCGATTCCACCGGCAGCGAGGACTTCAACCAGACGCTGAGCGAGAAGCGCGCCAGCAAGGTGGTGAACTTCCTGCAGCAGCACTGCGGCTGGAAACCCTACCGCATGCTGACCCCGACCGGGATGGCCGAAGCCGACCCGCTGGCCGACAATTCGACCGACTACGGCAAGGCGCAGAACCGCCGCGTCGCGGTCAACATCCTCGTCAGCAAGAGCGTCGACGGGTTGTAAAAGGGCGAAAGCCCTCTCCGCTTGCGGGAGAGGGTTGGGAGCACCCCACAAAGTAATACTTTGTGGGGACCCCGCGAGAGGGGGCCGCCGCGCAAGCGGCGGTTTGCGTCGCCCCCTCTCCCTCCGCCGCTTTGCGGCTCCTCCCTCTCCCGCAAGGGGAGAGGGGTGGGTGCCACTTACGCGGTCTGGCTCTTGACCTTGTCCTGAAAG
>JAEWKG010000228.1 GCA_023386135.1 Pseudomonadota bacterium
CAGTTGCACCCCCCTGGGCTGCCTGATGATCCTTCAGCAACGGCTGGGCGACCTCTCTGGTCTGGACGCGGTGGTGGTTGGACGTTCGATCCTGTTCGGCAAGCCGATGGCGCAGTTGCTGCTCGGCGCCAACTGCACGGTGACGATGGCGCACAGCCGCACCCGAAACCTGCCCGAGGTTCTGCGCCGCGCCGACATCGTGGTCGCCGCGATCGGGCAGCCCGAGTTCATCCGAGGCGACTGGCTCAAGCCCGGCGCGGTCGTGCTCGACGGCGGAATCAACCGCCTCCCGCCCGCCGAGGGTGAGACGAAGGGCCGGCTGGTCGGCGACGTCGCTTATGACGAGGCGCTCGGCCACGTCGGCGCGATCACCCCGGTGCCGGGCGGGGTCGGCGCGACCACCATCGCGGTGCTGCTTCGCAACGCCATCGTCGCGGCGTACGCACAGGAAGGGCTGGAGCTGCCGCACGCCATCTGAAGGGGAGTCGCCGAATGAAACGCCTTGCCATCGCTGCGCTCCTGCTGACGCTGGCCGCCTGCGCCGCGAACCGCGGCCCGCTCGGCGAGGGCCGGCTGACCGCCCGCGCCAATCCCAGCGACGTCATCGCCACCGAGCTCGCGTTCGCCCGCGAGGCGCGCGAGAAGGGCACCTGGACCGCCTTCCGCCACTACGCGACCAAGGACGCGCAGTGGCCCGGCCCGCAATGGGAAAGCGTGCAGAAGGCGCTGGCAGGGGCGGATGATCCGGCGCAGGCGATCCTCTGGCAGCCTGACCTGGTGTGGGCGAGCTGCGACGGCAGCTTCGCGCTCTCCACCGGCCCCGCCACGCATCCCAGCGGCAAGCGCACCCGCTTCGCGACCATCTGGCAGCGGCAAAGCAACGGGGAATACCGCTGGGTGCTCGACCAGGGCTTCGATCTCGAGAGCGGGTATGCCGAGCCCGAGATGATCCCGGCGCGCGTCGCCGACTGCCCCTCGGGCCGCAATTTCCGCTCCGGCCGCCCCGACCAGGCGCGCCGTGCCGAGGCATGGAGTTTGGGCCGCTCGGACGACGGCACCTTCGCATGGTCGACCGAACTCGCGGCCGATTGCAGCCGCACGCTGGTGGTGAGCGCGATGAAGGACGGGGCGATGAGCGAGGTGTTCCGCCGCGTCTCGTCCCCGCCCGCCGTTTCCGCCGGCGCCACTGCGCCGCGCTGCTGATGCTACAACTGTTCCTCTCGTCCTTTATCACCCTGTTCGTGGTGATCGACCCGCCGGGCTGCGCGCCGATCTATGCCGGGCTGACCAAGGGCGCGACGGCCGCGCAGTCGCGCAGCATGGCGTTTCGCGCCTGCCTCATCGCCGGCGCGATCCTGGTGGTGTTCGCGCTGTTCGGCGAGGATCTGCTCGGCGCGCTGCATATCGAACTCGACAGCTTCCGCATCGCCGGCGGGCTGATGCTGTTCATGATCGCGCTCGACATGGTGTTCGAGAAGCGCACCCAGCGCCGCGAGCAACGCGCCGAGAAAGTCACCGCCGAGCACGTGCCCGGAGCAGAGGTGGAGGACGTCTCGGTCTTCCCCATGGCTATGCCGATGCTGGCGGGACCGGGGGCGATCGCCTCGATCATGCTGCTCACCGCCAAGGCCCACGGCGTCGCCGCGACCGCGATGGTCCTCGCCGCGCTCGCCGCGGTGCTGGCGCTGACGCTGCTGGCGCTGATGGCGGCGAGCCCGCTGATGAAACTGTTCGGCGCGCGGGTGGAGGCGGTGATCACCCGCCTGCTAGGCGTGCTGCTCGCCGCGCTCGCCGCGCAGTATGTGATCGACGGTCTGAAGGCGAGCTTCGGGCTCTAGCCTACTGCAGCGTCACGCGCCCTTCCTCGGGGTCGCCGTGGCCGAAGAACTGCATCAGCTGGACCAGCAGCTCGCATCGCGCCGCCAGTGACGGCGCCTCGAGTAGCGCCTGCTTCGCCGCCGCGTCGAATGGGGCGATCTGGCTGACGCCGTCGATCAGGGTGCGGTCGTCGAGACGGGCGACCGAATCCCAGTCGACGAGGTAGCCTTGCGCTTCGGCGAAGCGGCGGGCTTCCTGCTCGAACCCGGCGCGCTCGATGCTGGCGAGCGCGGCGTGCTCGTCGTCGTCCAGCAGCTCGGCCTCGACCTGGCGGAAGGCGGTGGTGACGTCGAGCTCGCGCAAGACCCGGAAGCGCGCCTCGCCCGACAAGACGATGTTGTAGCGGCCGTCGTCGAGCGCCTCGACCTCCTCGATCTTGCCGACGCAGCCGACCTCGTAAAGCGGGGCGTCGTCCGCCGCGCGCTGCGGCTGGATCATCGCGATCCGCCGGTCGCGCGCGAGTGCGTCCCCGACCAGCGCGCGGTAGCGCGGCTCGAACACGTGCAGCGGCAGGTGCAGCCCGGGAAACAGGATCGCGCCGGGCAGGGGAAAGATCGACAGGCGGGTCGGCATCGTTACCCGAACAGCACGCGCGACAGCTTACGCCGGGTGGCGACGACCCACGGGTCCTCCAGCCCGACCGCCTCGAAGATCTTGAGCAGCCGCGCGCGCGCCGCGCCCTCGTTCCACTCGCGGTCGTGCTGGATCATCGCCAGCAGCGTGTCGGCCGCCTGGTCGCGTTCGCCGGCGGCATAGGCGGCCTCGGCGAAGGCGAGCTGGGCGTCCATGTCGGCGGGACGCTCGGTCGCGGCGGCGCGGAGCGCTTGCAGTTCGCTGTCGTCCACCTTGTCGCCGGCCAGCTCAAGAGCGGACAGCGCGGCCTTGACCGCGGGATCGCCGGCAATTGCTTCGTCCAGACCATCGGCTGCGGCGCGCGCGTCGTCCGCCCGGCCGGCCGCGACGAGCGAGCGGATCAGCCCGGCGTGCGCGGCGGCATTGTCCGGCGCCATCTCCACCACTTGCGAGAAGATGCCCGCCGCGCGCTCGCCGTCGCCTTCGGCAAGGATGCTCTCTCCCATCTCGATGAACTGCGCGATCTCGGGCGATGCTTCGGCTTCGCCGATGGGTAGCTGGGCGATCAACTGGTCGAGCGTCTGGCGCAGCTGCGATTCGGTGCGCGCATTGGTCAGGTCGGCGACCGGCTGACCCTGGAACATCGCATAGACCGTGGGGATCGAGCGCACCTGGAACTGCGCGGCGATGAACTGCTCTTCATCGACGTTGATCTTGGCGAGCACCACACCCTTGTCCGCATACTCGGCGCAGACCTTTTCCAGCACCGGTGCAAGCGCCTTGCACGGCCCGCACCACTCGGCCCAGAAATCGAGCACCACGAGGTTGGTCATCGAGGGTTCGACGATGTCCTTGCGGAAACGGTCGACCGCCTTCTGTTCTTCGAGGTTCAGCCCCATGCTGGCCACGTCCTGGTCCCCTTGTGCATTGTCGTGCTGGCGTTGTGCGGCGCCCAATGTGGGTCTTGCGGGCCAATTGTGAAGCGAAATCGGCCCGCGCCAAATAGCGCTTGCGGCCCACAAGGTGCTTTGCTAACCGCGCGCCTCCCACCGGAGGGGTTCGCTTCTCCGGTCGCCATTTGGCGACAAGCGCCTGAGCGGGCGTAGCTCAGTGGTAGAGCGTCTGCTTGCCATGCAGAAGGTCGAGGGTTCGACTCCCTTCGCCCGCTCCAGTGCCTTCCCGTTTCGCCCCGATAGACGATCCGTCTCGCTGGGGCCGCGCGCCACCCTCTGACTTGCGTCGGGTCATCCCGCGCCATGCAGTTCGTCGCGCTGAGTACGCCGTTCGTCAGTTGCGCTGCACAACCGACTTGCGCCCCCGCCCGACCTCGTTAGTGCGCCGCGCGTGACTATATATCATATACAGCGCCGCGCCGCTTCGTTTCTCCTCGCCACCACCATACTCGCCTCCGCCGTCCCGGCGCTGGCGCGGGACGCCGATCCCGCACCGGCACCTGCCGGCGATGCGGGCCCGCAGTCCGACGACGACCTGCACAGCCGCGAGGCCGACGCCAGTCCGGAGATCGTCGTCACCGCGCACGGGCTCAAGCAGCTCGACATGCTCGCCGGCACCACCGCGGTCGAGGGCCTCGAACTGCAACGCAGCCAGGCGACCCAGATCGGCGAGGTGCTGATGAACCAGCCCGGCGTGTCGATGAGCGGCTTCGCGCCCGGTGCCTCGCGCCCGGTTTTGCGCGGTTTCTCGGGCAACCGGGTCAAGCTGCTGATCGACGGGATCGGCTCGATCGACGCCTCCAACGTATCCGACGACCATGCGGTCGCGGTCGACCCGTTCAACGCCGAGCGGATCGACGTGCTGCGCGGGCCGGCGGTGCTGCTCTACGGCAGCCAGGCGATCGGCGGCGCGGTCAACGTGATCGACAAGCGCATCCCGCTGCGCCTGCCCGAGGAGCCGGTGCACTTCGATGCCCTCATCAGCGGCAACACCGCGGCCGACATGCGTCAGGGCGCGGCCTCGATCGACGCGCCGCTTGGGCTCGGCTTCGCGGCGCATGTCGACGGGTCGTACAGCCGTACCGGCGACGTATCGGTGCCCGGCTTCACTGTCGCCGAGCCGCTGCGCGCCGAGCTGGTCGGCCGCGCCGACGCGGTCGCGGCGAGCGATCCCGCCTTCGCCGCGGTGCTGCGCGGACAGGCGGGCCAGCGCGCCGTGCTGCCGGGCAGCGCCTCGCGTACCTACAGCGCCAACGGCGGCGTAGCCGTCGTGAGCGGCGCCCGC
>JAEWKG010000252.1 GCA_023386135.1 Pseudomonadota bacterium
TGCTCGACAACACCCGGGCGGCGACCCAGGCGCTGACCGCGGCGGACATCAAGACGTTCACCCTCGACTACACGATGACCGACGCCGACGGCGACACCTCGCCGGCGGTGCTCACCATCACCGTTACAGGTACGAACGACGCACCGAGTCTCGTCGCGAGCACTGCAACGGTGTCGGACGAAGGTTTCGCCACCGGCAACAAGGACGGTATCGGTAGTCCGACCGATGTTTCGAATTCGACGTTGTTCAACGGCACCATCCAGGTCGCCGACAAGGACGCGACCGACACCCTTACCGTCACGCTCGGACTGCCGGCGGCTCCGACGGTCCGTGTGGCCGACGGTTCCGCGACCGGTGCTGCCCTCACCTGGGCTCTGGCCGATGGCGGCAAGACGCTGGTCGGTTACGTGACCAGCGCGGCGGATCCGTCGGTGGTCGTGAAGATCACCAACGCGGGCACCTATACTGTCGAAATTCTGGATCCGATCTACCATCCGAACACGACGGTCGAAGATGTCGTCGGTGGTCTGGTGGTTCCGGTCACTGTGACCGACAGCAGCGGGGCGGCGAACGCGTCGACTACTCTGTCCAACGCGATCACCGTGGTGTTCGAGGACGACAGCCCGACGCTCGGTGCGTTCGCTCCGGCGGCCAACACCGTCAGCAATACCAATAGCGCCACCGCGGTTGGCAACTTTGCCTACGCGCCGGGTGGAGATGGACACGGCACCTTCACCATCACCGGCCCGGCGATCGCCGGCGTGGTGTACCAGCCGCTGGTGCACGGCCTGATCGACCTCACTAACGATGGTATCGCGAATCCCGTGCAGGGCACGACCCTGACTGCGACCACCGCCGACGGGCTCACGACCCTGTTCACGATGCAGGTCGACGTGAACGGCCACTACAAGTTCACCCTGGTGACCGCTGACGCGGCCACCAGCGAAACCTTGTCGTTCAAGTCCCTGAGCGCCGGCGGGCCGGGCTTCCGCGAACTGAGCGACGATGCGACTACCGCAGTCAACGAGACCGGCCGCGTCGAGTTCACCAGCAACGGCACTGGTGTGAACGCGAACAACAACGACTTCGGCGTCTCGAACTCCTTCCTCGATCCGGACGAGTTCTTCACAATGGAGTTCCACAACCCCGGCGCCGTCGGCGACCAGGCGGCGAGTGTCGATCCGGAGTTCTTGAGCGAAATCGACATCATCGTGAACACGCTGCAGAGTTCGGGCGGCCGCAATGGTCCGGGGCAGAGCGGCGGGCCGAACGTCACCCTGCGCTGGACCGCCACCAATACGTCCACCGGCGACACCGAGACCGGCACGATCACCGTGTCGAGCAGCGGCCTCGCGCACATCGACCCCGCGATCGAATTCAACCAGATGAAGATCGAGAATGTCGATGTGAACGGCGTCGCTACCGACGGCGGCCGCATCCAGATCGGCGGCGTGAAGATCTACAAGACCATCCTGCCCCAGGACGAAACGATCGATTTCGACGTGACCGCGAAGGACGGCGACGGCGATACGACCGCGGTATCGCACCTGTCGGTCTTCATCGACGCCACGCCGCCGATCGCGCTCGATCTCGATGGCGACGGGGTCGAATTCCTCGGCCGTGCCGCAGGAGTGGTCTATGATTACGGCCACGGCCAAGTCTCGACCGCATGGGTCGCGCCGGACGATGGCCTGCTCGCCCGCGACACCGGCCACGGTCTCGACCTTGTCTTCACCGACAACGCCGCGGGCGCTTCGAGCGACCTCGAGGGCCTGCGCCTGGCTTACGACAGCAACGGAGACGGCCAGCTCACCTCGGACGACGCGGAATGGTCTTCGTTCGGTGTGTGGCGCGATGCCAACAGCGACGGCGTGGTCGAGGACGGCGAATTCGTTTCGCTCGACGATGCCGGGATCAAGTCGATCGCTCTGACCAGCGACGGACAGGCCTACACCGCCGCCGGTGGTGACGTGCGCGTTTTCGGCACGGCAAGCTTCACCCGCGCCGATGGCAGCACGGGAGCCGTGGCAGACTCGGTGTTCGCGACCGAAGCGCGCAATGCGCAGCGCACGGCCGAGATCGTCTCGACCGCCGCGGTCGCCGGTGCGGTTGTCAATGCGACCGTTGCCGCCGCGGCCGTGGCGCCCGCTGCCGTCGATCACGCAGTGCACCAGCTGCCGGAGACGATCTACACGAAGGCAGCGATCGAGCCGGACTCCGCCGACGCGTCGGCTCCGGCCAGGACGCAACCGCTCGAGAGCCGGTCCGCCGAACCGCAGGCACATACCGAGCCCGCGCACCACGCGTCGCCTACCGAAAGTCCGGCGGCAACGCTGACTGACGTCGCGGATCGCCCTGCCGCCGCGATCGAGCATGCGAGCGACGCACCGGTGCAGCACGCACCAGCTGCCGCGTTCGAGGCTGGTCCGGGCGCTGAAGGGGTCATGCAGGCACTTCTCGCGATGGCATCGACGGAGCCACCTGCGGCGAAGATCGCGATCGATCCGGCCGCGGTGCAAAATGCGATGTCGGACTTCGTCGGCGCCAACATGGTGGACACGATCGTCGATCACTTCGCCGGCGCATCGGCGCCCGCCATCGCGATGAATGCCATCGACCACGTTTCTCAGGTGCTGGCGCAACCGGTCGACGCTGGGTTTTCCAGCGTCTTCCAGCCCGCGATGACGGCCGTTGCCGATGCCGACGCGCACGCGCTGGCCGTCGCCCAAGCCTGAGTGGAATGCTTCTTCGGGGGAACTGATATGAAGAGAGTGCTGACCGTCACCGCGGTGTCGTTAACCATAATGAGCGCCGCTCCCGCATGGGCGCAGGCCGGCGCGCCCGACTTGATGGCGATGGATGTCGGTTCGCTGAGAGGCGAGATCCAGTCGCGTTACGATGCGGCACTGGCGCGGTCCGTCGACCCGGCAATCGTCAATGCCAACGACACCCGCTACATCTGGGCCAACGAGGCCAAGGTGCAGTGCGGTATTGCGATCGGCTTCCTCAAGTCATCGACGAAGGACGAAACCAGCATCGCCAATTGCGCGATGGCATCAATGCTGATGGACCGCGTCCCTAGCCCGGCCGCGCCGCCCCCACCGCCACCGCGTGCAGCGCTGCCCGAAGTGTGCAGTCAGAAGCTGCCGGGGATCGTCTTCTTCGACTTCGATTCCGCGGAGCTGCCGGCTGACGCGCAGCAGACCGTGCAGTTCGTCTCCACCAACGCTGCGCAGTGCGGTTGGACTGCCTTCGATGTCGTCGGCAACGCCGACCGCGCCGGTAGCGACGAATACAACCAGGGGCTGTCGATGCGCCGCGCGCAGGTGGTCACGTCGCTGATGACGTCGCTCGGCATTCCGCAGTCGGCCATCGCAACTTCTGCGAGAGGCGAAAGCAACCCAAGGGTTCCGACCGAGGACGGGGTTCGCAATCCGCAGAACCGCCGCGTCGAGATCGGCGTCAGGTAATTTTCGAGGGGTTATCATGATGCGCAAGTACACTTTAGCCGCGGCAGCCGCGTTGTTGCTCGCTTCGACCGCACCCGCTGCCATGGCGCAGGACGGTGCAGGCGCCGTCACGCTGCAAGAAGCCGTGGCGGTCGCGATGAAGTCCAACCCGGAAATCATCCAGGCCCAGATGAACAAGGAGGCGATCGAGTTCGAGCGTCGCCAGGCGCAGGGCCTTTATGCTCCGCGGGTCGATCTGGAAGCATCGGCGGGCATTCGCCGGCTGGAAAACCAGACCCGCCGGACGCTCGGAATTGCCGACGATGTTCTCCATCCCGTGGAGGGCGACCTGGTTGGTGAATGGACGGCGATCGACTTCGGTCGCCGTCGCGGCGAGTTGAGCCGGCAGGCAGCGCGCGTCGACGGCGCCTCGTTGCGGGTGGTGGAACGCTCGGAATTCATTGCCCTGCAGATCGCGCGTCAGTATTTCGACGTGCTGCTGCAGCAGCGCGTCGTCGCTGCCGCTCAGGACAATGTGACCTTCCACCAGATGCTGGTGGGGGATCTCGGCAAGGGTGTTGAGCAGGGCTCGATCAGCATTGCCGACCGCCAGCAAGCCGAAGAGCGGTTGCAGGCCGCGCTGGTGCAACAGACCGAAGCGCGCCAGGACCTGACCAACGCGACGATCACGCTGCGACGCCTGACCGGCCTCGACATCGATCAGGTGGTAATGCCGCCCAATTTCGCGGCCGCGCTGCCGCCGTCGCTCGATGCCGCGGTGGGCCTAGCCCGCACCCGCAACCCGCGGGTGCGCGAAGCGCTGGCCGATGTCGACGCATCGCACGGCATGATCAAGGCGGCCGAGGGCGACCTCTATCCGACCGTCGGGCTCGAGGTTCGTGGTCGGATCGGCGACGACATCGACGGCTTCCGCGGCGAGACCAACGACGTGCAGGGGCGTGTCGTGCTCAAGTGGAACGTGTTCGACGGCGGCATCAACCGCGCCAAGCTGCAGGAGATGGTTCGCCGCACGAGCGAAAGCCGGTATCGCCTCCAACAGCTTGAGCGGGAAGCCGAAGAGGATGTCCGTACTGCTTGGACAACGATGGAAAGCCAGGCCGATGTCGCAGGCAAGGTAGAGCGGCAGAGCCAGGTCAGCGACGATCTGCTGCTGTCCTACCGCAGCCAGTTCAACGTCGGTCGCCGTTCGCTGCTCGATGTGCTCGACGCACAGAACACCCGCTACAACACCCAGGTTCGTCTGGAGACGACGCGGTTCTCGCAGCTGTTCGCGCAGTATCAGACGCTCGCCGCGATCAACGGACTGCTTGAGGCAATGCAGATTGCCCCGGGCGCCGGTGCCGGCGAAACCGAGCGCGAGCAGTTCGATTACGGCCCGCCGGCTCCCGCCGAGCTCGAGCGCCGCGTTCGCGGTTAGAGCAAGGGTGGGGTCGCACAATAGCTGATGCCATGACCGTCGCAGGTGAAGACATTGCTGGCGCGCTGGCCGACCCGTTGGTCGAATGCGTGACCGAACTGGCCCGAAGGCTGGGTCCCGCGTTCGACCCCTCGCGGTTGGCCATGCTGCCGCGCGATCTGGAGGGCCGCCTGCCGGGGCACCAGGCGGAGGCAGCGCTGGAACTGGCTGACCTGCCGTTCGAGCCGCAGATGGTCCGGGCGCTTCCGGTCCGGGCGTCGGAATATCCTGCGCTGGTCGAATTCGACAAAGGCGACTTCGCTCTCGTGCTCGACGCGCGCGAGGGCGAGGTGCTGGTGTGGCGCCCCTTCGGCGGCGAAGCATGGGTGGCGCGGCAGTCGATGCGTGGCCATCCGATCACGCGCTTCCTGGCTGTGTTCGGCAATCCCGACGCGATGCGCGCCGACGAGGCGCCGTGGCACGCCAAGGGTCGCAGCCACTGGTTCTGGAGCGAACTGCGCAAGGAGCGCGGCACGCTATGGCCGATCCTGGTCGCATCGGTCGTGCTCAACCTGCTTGCCGTCGCGCTGCCGCTGTTCACCATGAACGTCTACGACCGGGTGATCCCCAATCGCGCCGGAGCGACGCTGTGGGTGCTGGCGATCGGCGTGCTGCTGGCCTTCACGCTCGAATTCATGCTCCGCCGCGCCCGGACCGCGGTGGTCGACGAGGCTTCGCACCGCCTCGACCTGAGGCTGTCGCAGAAGATCTATTCGCGCCTGCTCGCCGCCCCGCTCGATAGTCCGCGCGGCCATACCGGGGCGCTGGCGGCGCGTGTGTCCGAATACGCGGTGGTGCGCGATTTCTTCGCTTCGACCACCGTCGTGCTGATCGTCGACGTCGTGTTCCTCTTCGTGTTCGTGGGGGTGATGGCGATCATCGCCGGCTGGCTCGCGCTGGTGCCGGTGGTAATCATCGTGGCGATGGCGATTGCGGGCTGGGTCCTGCAGAAGAAGGTCGTCAACGCCGCGCGCGACGCTCAGGCGGACGCGGGCCTTCAGCAGACGCTGCTGGTGGAATCGCTGGCCGGCATGGAGACGCTGAAGAGCCTGTCCGGCGAAGGCGGCATGGTCGGGCGGTGGCGGCGGCTTGCCGAGATCGGCAGCCATTCGCAGATGCGGTTGCGGTCGATCAACTCGCTGGCGATCGGCCTGTCGCAGTCGTTCCAACAGATCTCCTCGGTCGCGCTGGTGATCGGTGGTTATTACCTGTTCGCTGCGGGCTCGATCTCGATGGGCGCGATCATCGCGGTCGTCATGCTCGCGTCCCGCTCGCTCGCACCGGCGGGACAGATTGCATACCTGCTGACCCGCGGACGGCAGGCGCACGAAACCCTCGGTAGCATCGAGCGGCTGTTCGATGGCGAGGACGAGCGGCGCAAAGCGGGCAACCTCGCGCTCGCCCCGATCGCGGCGCCTACTGTCCGGCTGGAGCGGTTATCGTTTCGTTATCCCGGCTCGTCGCGCTCGGCGCTCGACGGTATCGATCTGGCTATCAGGCCGGGCGAGAAGATCGCCCTCGTCGGGCGGGTCGCCTCGGGCAAGTCGACCCTGGGCCGCGTGCTGTGCGGCCTTTACGAGCCGACCGACGGGGCGATGACGATCAACGGCGTCGACAGCCGCCAGTACCGCCCGCAGCAATTGCGCGAGGCGTTCCGCTACGTCGGCCAGGACGCGGCGATCTTCACCGGGTCGATCAAGGACAACCTTTCGCTCGGCCGGGACGCCAGCGACGACAAACTGATTGCCGCCCTGCGCGCGACCGGCGCGGACGAGTTTCTGGCGCGCGATTCGGGCGGGTTCGACCGCCCCGTAGGCGAGAGCGGCCGCAGCCTGTCGGGCGGTCAGCGCGCGTTCCTCTCGCTCGCCCGAGCGCTCGTCACCCCGTGCGAGATCCTGTTCCTCGACGAGCCGACCGGGGCGATGGATGCCCAGACCGAGCAACTATTCGTCGAGCGACTGTCCCATGCTCTGACAGATGGCCAGACACTGATCGTTTCGACCCATCGTCCGGCACTTTTTTCGCTCTGCGACCGCCTGGTGGTGCTCGACAACGGACGGATCGTCGCTGACGGTCCGGTGAGCGAAGTGATCGCTCAGTCGAACGCAAAGAACACGCTGCAATGACGACCAGTGCCGCCCTTTTCCCTGCCGAACCGGTGCTGCCGGTCGCACCGGTCGTGCGCAAGCTGCCGGTGATCGCGACGCTCGCGCTGGTGCTGCTCGCGCTCATCGGCGCGTCGGCGTTCGTGCGGCCCGGCGAGGCTGCGAAGGCAGCAGTGATCAAGCCCGCGCTACGGGCCCAACTGGACGTGATGTCGACCGGGGCGGACCAGGCCCTCGTGGTGACGGGTTCTTCGGCGGTGGAGCGCAATGCGCTGATCCCGCTGTCCTCGCTGCCGGTGGGGCGAATGAGCGGCTTCACCCAGATCGCCCGCATGTCGGCGGGGTACGATACCGCGCTCAAGTGCCTGACCCAGGCAATCTACTACGAAGCTGCGAACGAGCCCGAGATGGGCAAGCGGGCGGTGGCGCAGGTCGTTCTCAACCGCGTCCGCCACCCGGCTTATCCCAACTCGGTTTGCGGGGTCGTTTACGAAGGCGCCAACCAGCGCGTCTGCCAGTTCAGCTTCACTTGCGACGGATCGTTGCTGCGCGCGCCGATGGCCCGGCAATGGGGCGAAGCCCGCCGGGTGGCCGAGCAGGCACTGGCCGGGACCACCGTGCCCGAAGTCGGCACCGCGACCAACTACCATGCCGACTACGTGGTGCCGCGCTGGGCCTTCACGCTGGGCAAGCTCACCCAGATCGGGCGGCACATCTTCTACCGGTTGCCGGGTGCGATCGGGTCTTCGGGGGTGTTCACCGATCGCTGGTCGGGCATCGAGCGCATTCCGACTCTGGACTACGGGCGGCTCCGGGCCGCACTGGCGGCGCATGAGGCTGGTTCCGACGACGTGGAAGCACCGGTCGACCTGGTGCCGGGCCTGACGGTGGCACCCGAAGCGAGCGACCGGCACGCCGTGCAGGACGTGGGCGGCCGGCTCGACACGACCACGACCTGGCGTCTCAGCATTCCGGACCCGGCCCAGATCAGCACGGGCTATCGCAGCGCGGTGCAGGGGCAGGGCGGGGCAGCCGCAGCCGGGGCCACCGTCGCAGCCAGCGACGCTGCGGGTGAAATTCCCGCCTCATGACCCTTCGCGAACGATATCAGAGCTGGGATTCGAGCCGCCGCCTCATCGCGGTGGCCGCCGCGGGTATGCTGCTGCTGATCCTGTGGTCGGCCTTCGCGCAGGTCGACCAAGTGACTCGCGGGACGGGCAAGGTCATCCCTTCAAGCAAGGCACAACTGGTTCAACCTGCCACTCCGGCGGTGATCAAGAATATCCTCGTCCGCGGCGGGCAAAGCGTTCACAAGGGACAGCTGCTGGTGCAGCTCGACGATGCGCAATCGTCGTCCGAACTGGGCCAGCTGCAGGCAGAGAACGAACGACTGGGACTGCGGGCCGAACGCTTGCAAACCGAAGCGACCGGCGGGAGTCTCGGCTGCCAAGGGGACGACTGCGCCGACGAGCAGCGGTTGCAGCAGGTCCGCGTGGCCACGGCCAATGCCCGGCAGAGCGCGCTATCGGCGGCGATCGAGCAGCGCCGCCGCGACCAGCAGGAGGCGCTCGCCACCGCGGCTTCGCTCGTCGACAGCGAACGCCTCGCCCGTCAACAGGTAGCGATGCTGCAGCCGCTGGCGGCGAAGGGGATCGTCCCGCAGACGGATCTGCTGTCGGCCCAGCGCGACCTGGTCGATGTGCAGGGCCGCCTTTCGGCAGCGCGGCAGGCGGCGGCACGGGCCGGCGCGGCGATCAGCGAGGCGCAGGCCGACTTGAGCTCGGCCCGTCTCGACTTTCGCCAGCAGGCGCTCAACGAGCGCAGCGAGATCAAGACCAAGATCGCGGTCAACGAACAGACCATCCGCGGCGCCTCGGCCCGGCAGGAACGCAACGAACTGCGCGCCCCGTCCGACGGCGTGGTCAACGATGTCCAGATTACCACGGTCGGCGGCTTCGTGAACGCCGGCGAGAAGATCATGCAGATCGTCCCGGTGGGCGAAAAGCTGCTGGTGGAAGCGCGCGTGGCGCCGTCCGACATCGCCTTCATCAAGGTCGGCGACAAGGCGAACGTCAAGGTGACCGCCTACGACTTTTCGATCTTCGGCGGGTTGCAGGGCAAGGTGCAGCAGGTGTCGGCTGACAGCATCTTCGACGAGGCCGAGCGCAAGGCGTACTACACCGTGCTGATCGAGACCGATCGCTCGTACATCACGCGGGGATCGACCCGCCTACCGATCGTGCCCGGCATGATCTGCGATGTCGAGATCGTGACCGGACGCCGCAGCATCCTGACCTATCTGCTGAAGCCGATCGAAAAGGCGTTCGATATGGCGTTGACCGAGCGCTAGCGCCCGGCAACACTCAGGCGCCGTGCAACCAGGTGTCCTTGCTGCCGAAGCTCACGATCGCCCGATAATCCTGCCGGGGGGCTGCGTCGATTACCTGATCGCTGGCGTTGTCGAGCATGCGGTACCCGTCGGCGGTGTGGACGATGAGAACTGCGTGATCCGCTTGGCGCACGAGATCGCGCGCGATCGTCAGGATCATGTCCTCGCGCCGGATGCCCGCCGCAGCAAGCATCTGCATCTTGAGCAGGGCGATGTCTTCGCAATCGCCCTTGCGCAGCTTGAGCGTGCGCCGCGCGCCCGCCCACAGGTCGTCCACCCCGAACAGGTCGCGATCTTCGGTGTAGGTGATCTGGTGGTTGACCCAGCCATTGACCTTGGCAAGCGTCGAGCCCTCGTCGCCTGACGTGGTGCCGACCATGCGCCGGACCGCCGAGCGCGAAATCCCTTCCGCCTTCACGCGCTTCCATTCGCTGTCGAACGGAGTGTGCGCGATGCGCACGCGCTTGCTCGCGAGGAAGTCTTCGGGGTTGAGCGGTAACACGGGCTTTGCGCCCATTTCCGACGGGAAGATGGCGCGCGTGGCCACAAGCGGCTGGCACTCGGTCCGGATCGCGCTCGAGGCGTCGATACCGGGCGTGAGGCGCGGCCGGAGGAGAGCGGCATCGGCCAGAATAGCCCCCAACATCGGCTGGCTCTGCGACGGCGTCTGCTGTTGGCGAATGAGGTCGAGCGAGCTGACGGTGTTGCCGAGAATGGCGGACGCCTTGCTCGAAACGATCGAGGCAATCGGGCTGAAGACAGCCGGCGAGGCGGGCGAGCATCCTGCACCCGGGCTCAATCCGATCGCGGCGTCGCTTGCCGCCGCGGCGGGCACGCTGATGGAAAGGGAGGCCAGGCCGACGGCCAGTGCCAGGATGGTGGACCGGCCGCTTGTGCCGGTTTTCGGATAAGAAACTGGCTTCATGCCAGCCGAAATAACGGGACGTCGTTTCCGCCAGCTTCCGAGGCATGGTTAACGGCGCGGTAGGATTAACTGCCGCCAGCCGGCCTTAAACGGTTCGCACTAGAGCCCGAGCTTGACACCCGCCCAGACGGTGCGGGGGGCGCCAAGGTCGATCGATCCACCCTGGTTCCGGGTGACGACCTTCGAATCGGTCAGGTTCTCTGCCCGAACAACCAGCGCGATCTTTCGGGTCAGCGGCCACTGCGCATAGAGGTCGAGAGTGGTTGCCGCCGGCAAGACGTCGGTTTCGAGGTCGTCTTCGAACTGCGCGCCAACGTGGCGCAAGGTCGCTGCTAGCACCGCATCGTCGGTCGGGCGCCAGGCAGCGGTCGCGCTGGCCGACCACCGCGGCGTCTGCGCGGGACGCTTGCCATCGAGTGCCGCGGCGACACCCGAGCCGCGCGCTTCGGCGTCGGTCCACGCGAGCGAGCCGGTCAAGTCGAATCCCCCGGATCGCACGCGGGCCGACGCTTCGATCCCGCGCGCCCGGATCGCGTCGATGTTCTGACGCTGACGCAGATTGGGGCCGATGGTGACGTTGGCGATGGCCTGCTTCACCCGGTTGTCGAACGCTGTCAGCGAGACATCGAAGGTCGGCGACGGGGCAAAGTCGGCGCCAGCCTCGTACCCCACCAGCCGCTCGTTGCGCATAGCCGCGTTGGCCTGCGTGACGACAGGGAACACGGTGAAGGGCCGGTAGAGCTCGTTGAGGGTCGGTAGTCTCAAGCCGGTATACGCCGCCGCGCGCAGTCGCAGTCCGCCGCCGAGCCGCACCACTCCGCCGCCCCGGAACGAACCCTTCCAGCCCGCCCGGTCCGGGTACGCGATGTCGCTGACCACCACGCCGGATGCGGCGCGCGCGAGGAAGAAGCCTTCGCGGATCGCATAGCGGGCGGCGCGGACGCCGGCGGTCAACGTGACGGGCCCGAGGACGAGGTCGTTCTCCACGAACAGGCCGAGATCGCTGTTCACCCCGCCGGCGTTGCGGCGCTGGGTGACGAGGCCGGTGGCGGCGCTGATCGCGTCTTCGAACAGTTCGCCGCTCGACTTGCGGTAGTCGAGGCCCATCCGAAGCACGTTGTTAGCGCCGGTCGGCGGGCGCAGTTCGAACTTGCCGCCGATCCCGGTGGCGGGGGTGTCGCGCTGGTCGAGCGTGGGCACAAAGGCGGTCGAGCTCACCACGACGTTGCCGAAATTCCGCGCCTGGACGTAGCCGACCGCGTCGAATTGCCACTTGCCCCGGCCGACGAGGCGCAGCGATGCGTCCTGCCCCTCCATCGCCGTGTCCGCGCCGGCGAAACGCAGCGTGCGGATATCGTGATAGGCGAGGCCGCGCGCCTGCAGCTCGATCGTGTCGCTGAGCGGCGCCACGGCGCGAAGCTGGACCGACCACGCGTCATAGCCGGCGCGCACGCTGGCCGGTACGCGCTGGTCGGGCGGGGTGGTCCAGAAGCCCTGCCCGCGATCCCAGCGGGCCGACAACGCCGCGAAACCCGTGCCCAGCTGCGGCGCGAGGGTCGCGCTGGCCTCGGTCTCGCTGCGGTCGTTGACCAGCGCCTGGCCGCTGGCGAGGCCGAGCATGTCGGCATCGGCGCTGGTCAGCTCGATCGTTCCCGCAAGCGCGCCCGCGCCGAAGGGTCCCGACCCGCCGCCGCGCGTCACCCGCGCCGCCGCCAGCCGCTCGGGCGCGATGGCACTGAAGGGGATATAGCCGAAGAAGGGATCGGCCATCGGCACTCCGTCGAGGAGCACCTGCGCTCGGCTCGAGGCGTTGCCGCCAAGGGCGCGCAGCGTGACGCCCTGCGCGCTCGGGTTGGCGGAGCGGCTGTCGGACCGGCGGAACTGCTGGAAACCCGCGACCGACGACAGCGCGTCCTCGATCCGGCCCGATCCGGTGGCGAGCAGTTGGTCGCGGTCGATCACCACCGTGTCGTAAGCGGGGGTCGCAGGTGTATCGGGCAGTCCCCCGGTGACCACGATCACCGGCGCTGGCTGCTCGCCCGTCGTCTGCGCGGCGGCGGGGCTCGCGGCCAGGGCGGTGGTGGCGAGCAGCAGGCGTCTCATGCCTTCGCCTCTAGGCGGCGCGCCAAGCGTGGCAAGCGCATAGATCAGGCGTGCGCGGCGACGATGTCCAGCACGGTCCGTGCCAGTTCCGGGCGGCAAATCAGCAAGTCGGGGAGCGAGACGTCCGGCTGGTTGTAGACCAGCGGGCTGCCATCGACGCGCGAGGCGTGGAAGCCATGCGCCAGCGCCACCGCGACGGGCGCGCAGCTGTCCCATTCGTACTGGCCGCCGGTGTGGAGGTAGATCTCCGCCTCACCGCGCACGACCGCCATGGCCTTCGCACCGGCGCTGCCCATGGGCACCAGCTCTGCGCCGAGGTGGCCCGCGACCAGCTCGGCCTCCCGTGCAGGCCGGGTGCGGCTGACGACCATGCGCGGGCGCGGAGGCGCTGGACCAATCGGTGCGGGTTCGTCGGTACGCAGGACGAGATCGAGCGCGGGCAAGGCGACCGCCCCGATTACCGGCACACCGTCGATGGCGAGCGCGACGTGGACCGCCCAATCGGACCGCTCCTCGCCATATTCACGCGTGCCGTCGAGCGGATCGACGATCCACGTGCGCGCCTTTGACAGTCGAGCGGGGCTGTCCTTCTCTTCCTCCGACAAAAGGCCGTCATCCGGCCGCAACTCGCGCAGCGCGTGGACCAGCAGCGCATTGGCCTCGCGGTCGCCGGCGCGGCCAAGCTCCTTGCCGTGATGCTTGCGGCTGTCGCGCACCTCGAGAAGGATGCGGCCCGCCTCCTCAGCGAGATGCGCGGCGAGTTCGTGATCGTTCATTTGAGCGGCAACAGCTTGTCGATGATGTGCTGCGCCGCCTGCTCGGGCGTCATCTCGACGGTGTTGACGACGATGTCGGGACGTTCGGGCGGTTCGTAGGGACTGTCGATGCCGGTGAAGTTCTTGAGTTCGCCGCTACGCGCCTTCTTGTAGAGCCCTTTCACGTCGCGCGCCTCGGCTACCTCCAGCGGAGTGTCCACGAAGATCTCGACGAACTCGCCTTCCGGCAGCATCGCGCGGACCATTTCGCGCTCGGCGCGGAAGGGGCTGATGAAGGCGGTGAGGACGATGAGGCCCGCGTCCGCCATCAGCCGCGCGACTTCGCCCACGCGGCGGATGATTTCGAACCG
>JAEWKG010000257.1 GCA_023386135.1 Pseudomonadota bacterium
ATCCATCTCAACGGTTGGTGATGGGTCCCCGCTTTCGCGGGGATGACGAACGGGTGATCCAAGCGGCTAGGCTTTCGGTTGGTAGGTTTGACCGGCAGTGGGGAACGCGCGGCTGCGAACTTCCGAAGCGTAGGTTTCGGCCGCCTTGGAGATCACGCTGGCAAGGTCCTCGTACCGCTTCACGAACCGCGGCACCCGCTCGAACATGCCGAGCATGTCCTCGGTCACCAGCACCTGGCCATCGCACTGCGCCGAAGCGCCGATCCCGATGACCGGGATTTCTAAGCTCTGGGTGAGGGCGACCGCGATCGGTTCGACCACGCCCTCCGCCACCACCGCGAAGGCGCCGGCTTCCTGCACTGCTTTGCCGTCGGAGATGATCTTGGCGTGCTCTTCCTGGCTGCGCCCACGCGCGCCGTAACCGCCGAGCGCGTTCACCGCCTGCGGGGTGAGGCCGACGTGTGCCATCACCGGGATGCCGCGCTCGCTGAGGAAGGCGATCGTCTCCGCCATCGCCGTGCCGCCTTCGAGCTTCACGCCCGCGGCGCCGGTTTCGGCCATGATGCGGCTGGCGCTGGCGAAAGCAGCTTGCGGGCTCGCTTCGTAGGCACCGAACGGCATGTCGACGATCACGAGGCTGTGATAGCTCCCGCGCACCACTGCCGCGCCGTGGGCGATCATCATCTCGAGCGTGACCTGTAGCGTCGAGGGCAGGCCGTAGATCACCTGGCCGAGCGAATCCCCCACCAGCAGGATGTCGCAATGCGCGTCGAGTAGCTGCGCCTGGCGCGCGGTGTAGGCGGTCAGCATCACCAGCGGTTCGCGCGTTGCGCCGTCGGCCTTGCGGCCCTTGATCGCCGGCACGGTGAGCCGCCGCATCGGCTGCGGCGTGGGGTTTGCGCGGCTGGTCGCGGTGTCGAGCTGGAAGGTGGTAGACATGCGCCGAGGCTCTAGCGGCGCGAGCAAGACGGGGAAAGGGCTTGAGATTGGCCTTGCCTTGAGGGCGACGGGCGTTAGCTTCGCGCGCCATGAGGGAGGCAGGCCGCCAACGGCCGCCTGAAAGAGGATACGGGTCTATATGTTACTCGACCGCGTAAAGCCGCTCGATGCCATCCTGGCGACGGCGGAGAAGAAATCGCTGCATCGCTCGCTTGGTGCCGTGCAGCTCACCCTGCTCGGCATCGGCAGCGTCATCGGCACGGGCATTTTCGTGCTCACCGCTTCGGGTGCACAAAAGGCCGGCCCCGGATTGATGCTGGCGTTCATCATCGCCGGCCTCGTCTGCATCGTCGCCGCGCTCTGCTATGCCGAGATCGCCGCGATGGTTCCGGTGGCGGGCAGCGCTTATACCTACACCTACGCCACGATGGGCGAGACGCTCGCATGGACGGTCGGTTGGGCGCTGATCATGGAATACGCCATCGCCGCAGCCGCGGTGTCGGTCGGTTGGTCCGGCTACTTTACGGGCACGATATTGCATCAATTCATGGGTATAGACCTGCCACCCTACCTATCGGCGGGACCGCTTGCTCTCGGTGGGGCCGAAGGTGGCTTCATCAACCTCCCCGCGATGCTCATCGCGCTGCTGGTGACCGGCCTGCTGGTCGTCGGCACGAGCGAGAGTGCCAAGGTCAACGCGGTGCTGGTGGCGATCAAGTTGATCGCGCTTACGGCCTTCATTGCGCTCACCTACACCAGCCCGGAATTCTCCTCGGAGAAGCTTAACCCGTTCCTCCCCGCCGGTGTCTTCGGGGGCTTCGGCACCGGGCTGGGCGCGGTCGGTGCGGCGGCGACGATGTTCTTCGCTTACGTCGGGTTCGATTCGGTTTCGACCGCGGCGGAAGAGACGGTCAATCCGCAGCGCAACGTGCCGATCGGGCTTGTCGGATCGCTGCTGATCTGCAGCGTGTTCTACATCATCGTCGCGGGCGGCGCGGTGGCGACGCTCGGCGGCCAGCCGATCATGGGCCCGAACGGCGTTCCGTTCGAGCCCGGCTCGGCCGAGCTTGCCCGGCAGTGTGCGATGCCGCAGCATGCCGAGGCGCTGGTCTGCTCGAAGGAAGCGCTGGCCCACGTGCTGCGCGTCATCGGCTTCTCGGGCGTCGGCAACGCGCTCGGGATCGCGGCCTTCCTGGCGCTTCCGTCGGTCATCCTCGTGCTGCTGTACGGCCAGATCCGCATCTTCTTTGTGATGAGCCGCGACGGCTTGCTGCCCGACGTGCTGAGCACGGTGCACCCGCGCTTCAAGACGCCGCACATCATGACGATCATCACCGGCGTGGTGGTGGCGCTCGGCGCGGCGTTCTTCCCGGTGGGCGGGCTCGCGGACATCTCCAACGCGGGAACGCTCTACGCGTTCAGCTTCGTTGCGATCGCGTTGCTGGTGCTGCGGACGAAGGATCCGGAGCGCAAGCGGCACTTCCGGGTGCCGGGCGCGTGGATTGTCGCGCCGCTGACGATCGCGGGCTGCGTGTTCCTGTTCTTCAATCTGCCGGCACAGGCGATGCTGTTCCTGCCTGAGTGGGGCGCGATCGGCCTTGTAATCTATTTCTTCTACAGCCGCCGCCGGAGCCATCTTGGCCAAGGGCGGGTCGAAGTGCATGAGGATGACGCCGACATCCCGGCTGCGCCCGGCACGACCTGATCGCTCCGGAAACAAGAAAGGGGCCGCTCCTCGCGTTGGGGAGCGGCCCTTTTCTTATCGGTGTGCTTACAGCGCCGCTTCGGTGTGGCTGCCGATCACGTCCTTCCGCACGTCCATGCCCAGTGCCATCTTGGCGGTGGTGAGCACGCCCTGGTCGCCGCTCCACAGTTCGGCATTGCCGAGGTCCATGCGCAGGAACAGCAGGTTGGGATCGTCCTTGCCGCCGGGGAACCAGGCGTCGACGAAGTTCGACCACTGCTTGTCGAGCCGCTCGCGGCTGGTTTCCTCGCTCAGGGTGCCTTCGAAGCGGGCGAAGAAGTCGTGGCCTTTGGAAGCGAAATGGCAGGTCGCCTTGCCCATTTCGGCGAGGTGGTTGTTCCGCCCGGTGAAGAACCAGATGGCGCTGTTGGCGTCCTTGTCGAGACTGGCGGTCATCGGGACGGCATCGTTGGCGGTCGATTGCAGCGAAACGAAGACGTAGGGGGAGTCTGCGAAGGCCTCCCAGAATTTCTCCTTCAGCTCGTCGGCGTTGCCGTTTTCGTATTTCATCGCGGGGACTCCTTTTCTCACCAATGCGAACCCTGCGAAGCGAGCGCGGTTCCGCGTTGCGAATCGATGGAAGCTGGAACATACAGGGAACATATGAGTCGTTTGCCTGCATGATCCACGAAGCTCTCCCTGCTTGTCTGGTGCCCGCGTCCGAGTTGGCGCACGTCTCCGCGCGCGCGCCGAAGTGGCAGCCCGGGCTGGCGTCGCCGCATCACAGCGAGGTGTTCGCGTGTGGCAACGAGGCGAGCGGAGCGGCGGCCGCGCTGGCGCTCGCGGCGGATGCGCTGGCCGTTGCGGCCGCGGCCGCCGATCACCGCCCGCTGATGTGGGTGCAGGACAAGGCCGCGCTCAAGCTCGGCGGACGGCCCTACCGG
>JAEWKG010000258.1 GCA_023386135.1 Pseudomonadota bacterium
GGGGACCAGCGAAGCTGGTGGAGGGGCACCCGCCGCTCGTAAACCCGCGATCGGTTCCGCCAGCCCGCCCGTGCCCCTCCACCAGCCTACGGCTGGTCCCCCTCCCCCGATGGGGGAGGATCAGCGCCCGCACCGCGCCCATCACCGGCACCGGCGGCTTGCCGCACAGCACCCGCGCACGGTCGAGGCGGGTCGAGTGCGCGGCGTAGAACCGCTCGATCAGCGGCGCGGGCAGGCGATAGAACCGCTCGAACACCTTGTACCGCTCCTCCGCCGCGCCCGCGCCGAACAGCATGCGGCCGAGCCGGCGGTAGAACGCCGTGCGCCGCCAGTGGTCCCGCGCGCGCTCCTCCAGCGTTTCGGCGAGCACGACGCCGGGCAAATCGGCATCGCGCGCGATGGCTAGCGCAGTCTCGACCACGAAGGGTAGGGTGTAGCTGGTGAGCGGGTGCGCAAACCCGCCCTGCGCGCCGGCCACGGCGACACCGGGCGTGCGGTGCGCGGCCTGAAACGCCGCGAAGTCGCCGCCGGTGATCACCGGCAGCACGCCGGTTTCCTTACCCAGGGTCTCACCCTGCCAGCCGTGGGCTTCGCAATACGCGTCGATCCGCGTCGACAATACCGTGGTATCGAGCGCCGGACTGTCGGCGTAGTAGGTGTCCTCGACGAACAACTCGTCCGGCGCCAACGGCAGGACGTACATGAACCGGTAAGCCCCGTGCTGGTCGACCGCGGCATCCATGATCACCGGAGCCTCGACCCCGTGCGGCCCGGTGGTGCGCAGATGGCGGCCCATGAACACCTGCCATCCGCCATTGAGGCCCGGCGTGCCGGTGAGGCCGCGGCAGTCGATCACCTTACCCGCCTCGATCCGCTCGCCGCCCGCGAGCGTGACACCATGCGCATCGAGCGCGGTGATCGGCTGGCCGCACAGGAACGCATCCTCCGGCAGCAAGCGCCGTAATCCCGCGTCGAAGTCGGCCGACGCGAGCGACCGATAAGCGGTGCCGAGGGCGCGCCGGTAAGCCGGGAAGCGCACCGAGTACCCGTCCCACCGCGTCAGCCGCAACTGGTCGAGCAATTGCGTGCCTTCCGGCGCCAGGTCACTCGCGAACCAGCTCCACCGGTGATTGCCGCCGAGCGTCGCTCCACCCTCGACCACCACCACACGCAAGTCCGGCCGCGCGCGCCACAGCGCCAGCGCGATCAGCCCGCCGGCAAGCCCGCCGCCGGCGATCGCGATTTCGGTTGCGCGCCCGTTCATTGTCCCCGCCCTAGGGGGCATCGCCGGATCGGGCAACGCTTCCCGTCGCCGCGCGGCCGTGGCATCAAAGCCCGGATGTCGAGCCGTCTCACGCCCCACCGCGCCGCCGTGCTCGTCACGCTTGCGCTGGTGCTGATCGCGCTGGCAATTCTGCTCGCGATGGGCCGTCCGCCGATCTGCCCGTGCGGCACGGTCAAGCTGTGGCACGGAGTGGTACAGTCCAGCGAGAACAGCCAGCAGATCACCGACTGGTACTCGTTTAGTCACGTCACCCACGGCCTGATCTTCTACGCTATCGCATGGCTGCTGTGGGTCCGGCTCGATTTGTTCGCGGGCGCCGCGCGCCGGTGGGCGCTGCCGATCGCGGTCGCGGTGGAGGCGGCGTGGGAGATCGTCGAGAACTCGCCGGTCATCATCGACCGCTATCGCGCCGTCACCGTGAGTTGGGGCTACACCGGCGACAGCGTGCTCAACTCGGTGTCCGACATCGGCTGGATGATCGTCGGCTTCTTCGTCGCCAGCCGGTTGCCGGCGTGGGCAAGCGTGGCGCTAGCGGTGTTCTTCGAGCTGTTCACCTTGTGGGCGATCCGCGACAACCTGACGCTGAACATCGTGATGCTCGTGTGGCCGCTCGACGCCATCCGCGAATGGCAGGCGGGCGGCTGAGGAACGCGCGTCCTCCTCAACGGTTATCCCCCCGCAATCAGGGGATAATCGAGAACATGAGGACCACCGTCATCGCCGCGTGCCTGTCGGCCGCGCTCGCCGCTACGCCTGCCTGCGCGCAGGAGGAGCAGGTCACCGCGGGCCCGCCCGACAACGTGCCCGCCGCCGACACCGTGTACGACGATACCTGGCTGAGCATCGGGGCGGGCATCGGCTACGGCCCGAGCTATGACGGGTCGGACAACTACGTCGCCTATCCCACACCGCTGATCCAGGGCCGCGTCGCTGGCATCGGCATCCAGCCGCGCCCGGCGGGAATCGCTTTCGACTTCATCAAGGACCCGCCGAGCGGCGTGGGCCTCAACTTCGGGCCGGTCGCCAAGGTGCGCTTCAACCGCCACCGCCAGATCAAGGACCCGGTGGTCGAGGCCGCGGGCAAATTGAAGACCGCGATCGATGTCGGCGCCAACGCGGGCCTGAGCTTTCCCAGGCTGTTCAACGACTACGATTCGCTCACCATCGGCACCGACGTGCTGTGGAACGTGAACGACGCGCACGGCGGCATGACCTTCACGCCGACCGTCTCGTACTTCACGCCCTTGAGCCGCGGCATCGCCGCCTCGCTGTCGCTGTCGGCCGAGCATGGCGACGACGATTTCATGCGCTACTATTACTCGGTGACACCGGCGCAGAGCGCGGCGAGCGGACTGCCCACCTTCAATGCCGACAGCGGCTGGACCAAGGTGGGCGCGACGCTCCTGACCGGCATCGACTTCGACGGCGACCTCACCAACGGCGGCCTCGCCGCGGTGCTGGTGGGCGGCTACTCGCGCATGCTCGGCGACGCCAAGCGCACGCCCTACACCAGCATTCGCGGCAGCGCCGACCAGTGGTTCGCGGCGGTGGGCATCGGCTACACGTTCTGACTTTCTTCCCCTGACTGCGCCGTTACAACGGACGCAAACAGGGGAGAGACATGCGATGATATCGACAGGCAAGTGGCTCGCGGGCGCGGCCGCTCTCGCGCTCGGAGGAACCGCGGCAAGCGCCAAGACCACCATCATTCACGCCGATCACGTCGTCACCGATCCTGGGTCGCCGGTGCGGGGGCAATCGACGGTGATCGTCACCGACGGCAAGATCGTCAGCATCGCCGACGGGTTCACCGACGGGCCGGCGGGCGCAGAGATGGTCCACCTGGCCGGGAAGACGCTGGTCGCGGGGCTGGTCGATCTCCACGTCCACCTCAACGGCGACCCGAGCGGCGACTGGTGGCGCGAGGCGACCGATACCGACGAATGGGGCACCGTGGTCGCGGCCAAGAACGCGCGCGTCACTGCCCGGGCGGGCTTCACCACCGTGCGCGATGCGGGCGGCAACATCCGCACCATGCAGGCGGTGAGCGACGGGATCGCGCGGGGCTGGATCGCCGGTCCGCGCATCATTCCCGCCGGTGCGCCGCTATCGACCATCGGCGGCCACGGCGACGTGCATGGCTTCAGGCCGGAGGTGATGGAGGCACTGAAAGGCGACAACACCTGTACCGGCGCGGCCGAGTGCGCGGCGGTGGTGCGCGCCAACCTCCGCGACGGATCGCAGTGGATCAAGTTCCACGCCACCGGCGGGGTACTGAGCCAGGGCGACAAGAGCCTGGGCCAGGCGTTCACCGACGAAGAGATGAAAAGCATCATCGGCACCGCGCACGAGCTCGGCGTCGAGGCGATGAGCCACGCGCACGCCGATGCCGGTATCCTCGCCGCGGTGCGCGCGGGCGTCGATACGATCGAGCACGGCACTTTCACATCGCCCGCAACCGCGAAGGAGATGAAGACGCGCGGCACCGTGCTGGTGCCGACACTGCTGGCGTTCAAGGGCATCGGCGAAAAGCTCGGCACCGGGTTCTATACCTCCGCGGTCGAGGCCAAGATCCGCATGACGCTCGACCATATCGGCGAAGGCTGCCGCAACGCGCGCAACGCCGGAGTGACGGTGGCGTTCGGCACCGACAGCGGGGTGACCGACCACGGCCGCAACGCCGAGGAGTTCGCGCTGCTCGAGGACAAGTGCGGCATGAGCCCGCGCGAGGCGCTGGCGACCGCCACCACCGTCGCGGCGAAGGTACTGCACATGGAAGACCAGATCGGCCGCATCGCCCCGGGCTACTCGGCCGACATCATTGCGGTCAGCGGTGACCCGACGCAGGATGCGCGGGTGCTGGAGAAGGTCGACTGGGTGATGGCGCAGGGGCGGATCATCCAATAGCGCTAGGGACTTATACGCAGCGCCGCCGTGCCGGCTCAGCAACCGCCGCTCGTTAGCTGGGCCGCTCCCCTGTTGTTTCGCGCGCTCCCGCCGCTTGGCCCGGCGG
>JAEWKG010000016.1 GCA_023386135.1 Pseudomonadota bacterium
CCCTTGGGCCGCGACGCCGCCGCGCAGCAGGTCATCGCCCAGGCCGCCAAGCTCGCGGGCGACGCGGCCTCCGCCGCCGATCGCCTCGCCGCGCTGGCCGGACAGCATCCGCGCGATGCGCGCGTGCTCAACAACTACGGCAACGCGCTGAGCGAGGCGGGCCAGGTCGGCGAAGCGGTGAGCGTGCTCGAACGCGCATCCGCACTTGCCGCGAACGAGCCGCAGGTATGGCTCAACCTCGGCCGCGCGCGCAGCATCGCGCAGCAATTCGATGCCGCGCTGGAGGCGTTCCAGCACGCGATCGATCTCAATCCGCAAGATGCCGACGTGAACCTCGAGCTCGGCAAATCCCTGCTGCGCTACGGCTGGCATGAGGAGGCGCTGGGGCGCCTGTCCGAGGCCGCGCGCGGCGGCAAGCGCGACCCGCAGGTCATCGTGATGATCGGCCTGTGCTACGCCGGCCTCGAACGGCTTGCCGATGCCGAGCGTGCCTACCGCACCGCGCTGACCGTCGAGCCCGGCCACTCGGGCGCCCTGCTCAATCTCGCCTTGCAGCTCGAGCGCGAGAACCGCGAGGACGAGATCGAGGTGCTGCTCGCCGATGCGCGGGCGCGCGGTGCCGACGGGCCAGAGCTCAAGTATTGCGACGCCCTGCTGCTGCGGCGCCAGGGCGACAACGCCGGCGCACTGGCGCTGATCGAGGCCAACCGTCCCGAGGGCATGGACGCCTACGTGCGCGAGCAGCTGATCGGCCAGCTCGCCGACCGCCTCGGCGATGCCGACAAGGCGTTCGCGTCGTTCAGTGCGATGAACCAGGAAATGATCCTGACCCCCAACGGTCAGCGCCATCCGGGGACCGAGTACACCGCGTTCATCCACGAAAACACCGCCAAGCTGACGCCCGAATGGTTCGCGCGCTGGACCGGCAGCGCGCCGCCCGACGGCCGTGCCTCACCGGCGTTCCTCGGCGGGTTCCTGCGCTCCGGCACCACCCTCCTCGACACCATCCTGATGGGGCACGAGGGCACCGAGGTGCGCGAGGAACAGGCGATGATCACGCGCCTGCGCGAGATCGCCCAGACGCTCGAAGCGCTGCCCACCCTCCCCCGCGACCAGATCGGGATGATGCGCGCCGCCTATTTCGCGGAACTGCGGGCCGGCGGCGCGGTGCCTGCCGGCAAGCTGGTGATCGACAAGTTCCCGCTGATGACTCTGCGTGCGGCCTACGTCCATCGCGCTTTCCCGGACGCGAAGTTCGTGTTCGCGCTGCGCCATCCGTGCGACGTGGTGCTGAGCTGCTTCATGCAGAACTTCCGCGTGACCAGCGCAATGTCGAGCTTCCTGACGCTGGAGAACGCGGCGAAGTTCTACGACGCGGCGATGGCGCACTGGGAGCGCGCGCGAGAGATCCTGCCGCTCGACGTCCACACCGTGCGCTATGAGGACATGGTGCAGGACCTGGAAGGCGAACTGCGCCCGCTGATCGCATTCCTCGGCCTCGAGTGGGACGACGCGCTGCTCAACCACCAGAAGACCGCGCGCGACCGCGGCTACATCCGCACACCGAGCTACGCGCAGGTGACCGAGAAGATCTACACCCGCTCCAGCGGACGGTGGGAAGCCTACGCCCGCCACATGGAGCCGATCCTGCCGATCCTGGCGCCATGGGTGGAGAAATTCGGCTACGCGCCCCTGTAATCCTCCGCCCGAGGCCGACGGGCCCGCGGCACTTCAGCTATGCATCGAGCGCGGCCCGCACCGCTCCCAGATAGCGCGCGTAGTTGCGCCACCTGCCGACCGACCGGGAATTGAGAGGGGCCCGCGCGGCCCAGGCGCTGGGGGTACGGATTGCGTCTTCGCGCATGGTGTCCCCGAGGTCGGTCGGCGCGAGCCCGAGTCGGTCGAACACGGGGGCAAGTTCGCCCGGAGCATCGGATACGAGGCGTTCGTATTCGACCCGCACGATGTCCGGACCGAAGACCTTTTCCCAATGCGCCATCAAACGGCGATATTGCGTAAGGTAGTGCGCGATGTCGGCGAGCCTGGTGGTGTAGCCCATCGGCTCGGCGAACTCGAGGAAGTAGGTGGAGACAGCAATATCGAGCACGTCGCGCGCGGTGTGCACAACCACGGCATCGGGGAACAGCGTCTTGATCAGACCAATGTGAAGGAAGTTGTCGCACCGCTTGTCGGTGACGATTGCGGCGCCTGGGGCCGCGCGAGCGAGCGCGTCGAGGTACTCGGTGCGCAGTGCATCGAGCTCGCCGCGGCCGAGCGCAGGCACGCCTTCCGGATAAGGCGCGATGCGTTCGCGCACGATCACCGGGATCGCCTCGAGTTCCCCGCCGGCAGCGATTTGCGGATGGCGCACGAGCCAGCGTTCCGTCACCGTCGAGCCGGAGCGAAACATCCCGCAGATGAACACCGCGCGGGGACCGTGTGAGGGTGCCCCGCGCGGAGGGGCCTCCGGGAAGGTGGCGATCAACCGATCGACCAGCGCCTCGTGGGCAACCGGCTCGTAGCGGAACTGCGGCCGCCGCAGGCTCGCGGACCGCTCGTTCGCGCGGGTAGCGACCGTGAACGCCTCGTCATAGCGTTCCGCCCGATCGAGCGCATTGGCGAGCGCAAATTCGAGGCTGGTTGCGTCTTCCTGCGCAAAACGGCCGCGCCGCAGCAGATTGACGACATGGGCGATCCCCCGCTGCGGATCCTCCTCCAACGCTGCAAGACGGGCATGGGACGGGGCGTGAAGCGGCTCGGCAGCGATCGCCTCACGGTAGGCGGCCTTGGCATCGCCGCGCCGGCCCATGACCTCGTGCAACAGGCCGAGATTGAACCACGCCGGCACGAACGTGGGCGCCATGGCAAGGGCTTGGCGCAGTTCGCGCTCGGCGTCGTCGATCCGGCCAAGGTCATCCTTCAGGATCACCGCCCGGTTGACCAGCGCGCCTTCGCACCGCGTTTCAAGCGCGGTGGACCGCGCGTAGGCCTCCAGTGCGCCATCGAAGTCGCGGGTGCCGCGCAAGGCAAAGCCGAGATTGAACCAGTTGGCCGCCTCGCCCGGCATCAGTTCGACGATGCGGCGCAGGTGGGCCGCGGCATCGGCCATGCGGCCCTCGTCCAGAGCGCGCATTGCCTCGGCGCCAAGCCCGGACCCGTTCTCAGTCATCGGTCCCCACTAGGCGGCCACCGGGGCGACGAAAAGAGCCCCAGCGATACGGCCGCTGCACTCTCGCTCCGGCGGTCGGAGCGCAGATAAGAAAAGGGCCCCGCACCGAAGTACGAGGCCCTTTCGAATTTCCGGCTGGTCGCCCGGGACTAGAACTTCAGCTGCACCGAGCCGAAGAACTGGCGCCCATTGAGGTCGTAGCCGTTACCGATCGGCGTGTTGGCGACCGCGAACACTTCGTCGCTGTCGACCCGCGGCGGGGCCTTGTCGAAGATGTTGCTGACGCCGACGCGCGCTTCCCAGTTGTCGGTGGTGTAACGCAGCGACGCGGTGTGGATGAAGTAGTTACCCGCCCAACCGATGTCGCGGCAGAACACACCGTCACCCGGGACAGTCGCCGTACCGTTGCCGGTGCAGGTGTCGCCGACGAAACCGGTGCCCTGGCTGTCGAAAGCATCGCTGAACTCGTCGATCTGGTCAGCCTTCTCCGAAACCTTGCCGATCCAGCGAGTCTGCCAGGTGGCGGTCAGACGGTTCACCTTGGCGGTGAAGGTCGCACGGCCGGTCCAGTGCGGGAACCCAAAGGTGCCCGCGTCCTTGCTGATGTCGGGGTTGCCGGCATCATCGACGAGCTGGGTATTGCGTTCGATCAGGTGGTTGGCACGCAGGTTGAGGCCAAGCGCCACGTCCTGTCCGAACAGGCGGACATCGCTGTCGAAGTTGGCGTTGAGGTCGATACCCTTCACCGTCTCCTTGTTGATGTTGATGAACCCGGCGAACACGTCCTTGACCAGGAGGCGACCCGCGGGGTCGGTCTCGTAGCCGATGAAGTCGCAGTACGAGCTGCGCAGGCCATCGGTGCGGTTGAAGCACTGGTTGACGATGTACTGGCCGGTCGGCTCGGCAATCGCACCGTTCACGCGGATG
>JAEWKG010000253.1 GCA_023386135.1 Pseudomonadota bacterium
CGCCGGAGCCGCTCGGCGAGGTCGTCGAGCTTCTGCGCCTGCGGCGCGAGCAGCGCTTGCGGCTGCGGCAGCCGCTTGGCGCGCGCCTCCAGCCGCTCGCGGCCGAGCTCGCCGGGACGCAGGGCGCAGCGCTGCTTGCGATGCGCGAAGTCAGCCAACGTCGCGCGCAATTCGCGCAGCACCGGCACGGCGATCTCGGCCGCCGCGGTCGGGGTCGGCGCACGGCGGTCGGCGGCGTGATCGGCCAGGGTGGTGTCGGTCTCGTGCCCGACCGCGCTGATCGTCGGGATCGCGCTCTCGGCGATCGCGCGCACCACCGCTTCCTCGTTGAAGCTCCACAAGTCCTCGATCGAGCCGCCGCCGCGCGCGACGATCACGAGGTCCGGCCGCAGCGCGTGGCCTTCGGGCAGCGCCGAGAACCCGCGCACCGCTGCCGCCACCTGATCGGCGGCGCCGCTCCCTTGCACCAGCACCGGCCACACCAGCACGCGGCTGGGGAAGCGATCCGCAAGTCGGTGGAGGATGTCGCGGATCACCGCCCCGGTGGGCGAGGTGACCACGCCGATGGTTGCCGGCAGGTACGGCAGCGGCCGCTTGCGCTCGGGCGCGAACAGGCCCTCGGCGCCCAATCGCTGGCGCAGTTTTTCCAGCAACGCGAGCAGCGCACCTTCGCCGGCCAGCTCCAGCTTGTCGATCACCACCTGGTATTTCGAGCGGCCCGGATAGGTCGTCAGCTTGCCGCTCGCGACCACCTCCAGCCCGTCCTCCGGGCGGAAGGCGAGCGCCGTGGCGGGCCCACGCCACATCACCCCGTCGATCACCGCGCTCTCGGCCTTGAGACAGCAGTAGAGGTGGCCCGAGGCGGCGCGCTTCACCCCCGACAGCTCGCCGCGCAGGCGGACGAAGCCGAAGCGATCCTCGACCGTGCGCTTGAGCATGCCCGCCAGTTCACTGACGGTGAGCGGCTCGGCGTTGTCGCCGGGACGCCCCTTCGCTACCAGCCCGCCACCATCTTCGTCGTAATCGGGAACGGGCATGAACATCCTTCTGCTGGGCAGCGGCGGTCGCGAGCATGCGCTGGCGTGGAAGCTGGCGCAATCCCGGCTCCTCACCGAGAACGGAGATAGGCTCTACGCCGCGCCGGGCAACCCGGGGATCGCCGAGCATGCCGAGCTGGTCGCGCTCGACGCGACCGATCATGCGGCGGCGGCGCGCTTCTGCGAGGAGCACCGCATCGGTCTGGTGGTGGTCGGCCCCGAAGCACCGCTGGTCGACGGCCTCGCCGACAGCCTGCGAGCCGGGGGCATCGCCGTGTTCGGCCCCTCGCAGGCGGCGTCGCAGCTCGAGGGCAGCAAGGGCTTCACCAAGGACCTGTGCCAGCGCGCGGGCATTCCCACCGCCGGCTACGTCAGGACCGCCTCGCTGGCGGAGGCTCGCGTCGCTCTGGACGGCTTCACCGCTCCCTACGTGCTTAAAGCTGACGGCCTCGCCGCCGGCAAAGGCGTCGTCATTGCTGAGAACGGCTCGGAAGCCGACGATGCTCTTGCCGAGATGTTCGGCGGCCAGTTCGGGGACGCGGGCGCGGAGGTGGTGATCGAGGAGTTCATGACTGGTGAGGAAGCGAGCTTCTTCGCGCTCACCGACGGCGCCAGCGTGCTCGCGTTCGGCAGCGCGCAGGACCACAAGCGAGTCGGCGAAAGCGATACGGGCCCCAACACCGGCGGCATGGGCGCCTACAGCCCCGCGCGTGTGCTCACCCCACTGCTCGAAGGCGAAGTGCTCGAACGGATCATCCTGCCGACGGTGAGGGCGATGGCCGATGCAGGCACGCCGTACTCGGGCGTGCTGTTCGCCGGGCTGATGCTGACCGGCGAGGGTCCCAAGCTGATCGAATACAATGCCCGCTTCGGCGACCCCGAGTGCCAGGTGCTGATGATGCGGCTGGAGGACGACCTCGGCGAACTGCTGCTCGCGTGCGCGGAAAACCGGCTCGCAGCGATGCCGCCGGTCTTCCTGCGCGACGAGGTCGCACTGACGGTGGTCATGGCCGCCGAGGGCTATCCCGGAACCCCCGCCAAGGGCGGCTCGATCGATCTCGGCGAGGCGGAAGCGGGCGGCGCCAAGGTCTTTCACGCCGGCACCACCACCGCGAACGGCCAGCTCGTCGCGAACGGCGGCCGCGTCCTCAACGTCACCGCCACCGGCACCAGCGTGCGTGAAGCCCAAGCTAAAGCCTATGCCGCGGTCGACGCGATCGCCGCCCCCACCCTGTTCTGCCGCCGCGATATCGGCTGGCGCGAGGTAGCGCGCGAAGGCTAGCTTGACCCGCCTGCCTGGCGCGCCCATCGGCGCAGACGATGGCCGATAATTCAGGCACTTCCGCACCATCAGGCGGCGTCATGGCGCCAGGCGCGGTGCTCGCGCCGTTCCGCTATCCGGCGTTTCGCGCGATCTGGACCGCGAACCTAGCCTCCAACCTCGGCTCGATGATCCAGTCTGTCGCGGCCGCGTGGCTGATGACCGAACTCACCCGCAGCCACGCGCTGATCGCGCTGGTGCAAGCCTCGACCACCTTGCCGATCCTGCTGTTCGGGGTGTTCGCGGGCGCGATCGCGGACAACTTCGACCGGCGCCGGATCATGCTCGCCGCGCAAGGCGGGATGCTGGTGGTCTCCGCGCTGCTCGCCCTGGTCAGTTATCGGGGCGGTTTGGCGCCGTGGAGCCTGCTCGGCTTCACCCTGCTGGTCGGCATCGGCACCGCCTTGAACGGGCCGGCGTGGCAAGCCTCGGTCCGCGCGCAAGTCGGGCGGCGGGACCTCGCACAAGCGATCACCCTCAATTCGATCGCCTTCAACCTCGCGCGCAGCGTCGGGCCGGCGCTGGGCGGAGTGCTGATTTCGATCTGGAGCGTGAGTCTCGCCTTTGCGCTCAACGCCCTGAGCTACATCTTCCTCATTGTCGTGCTGCTGCGCTGGCACCCTCAGGTCGAGCAGCCAGCGCGCACTCCGATGTTGAGCGCGATCGCGTTAGGGCTGAAGTTCTGCGCCACCAACGGCCCGGTGCGCCGGGTGCTGCTGCGCGGCGCCTGCGCCGGGTTCGGGCTCGCCGGTTACTCCGCGCTGCTGCCGGTGATCGTGCGCCAGCGGCTGCATGGCGGGGAGATCGACTACGGGCTGATGCTCGGTGCGTTCGGGATCGCCTCGATCACCGCGGCGCTGTTCGTTTCGCAACTGCGCCGCCGGTTCGGGAGCGAGGCGGTGGTCGGGCTGGGCTCGATCGCGTTCATCGTCGGCTACGCGGTGATCTCGAACGCCGGCAGCGTGCCCGCGGCGATGCCGGCGGCGTTCGTCGCCGGGCTGGGCTGGGTGCTGACGCTGACCACGCTCAACGTGGCGATGCAGGTCCGCGCGCCGAACGAGATCCTCGGCCGCTGCCTGTCGATCTACCAGGCGGTGACCTTCGGTAGCATGGCGCTCGGCGCGTGGACCTGGGGCACGCTGTCGGACACGCTTGGGGTGCCGGGCACCCTCTACGTCGCGGCCGGGTTCCTCGCCGCGATGCTGGTCGTGCTGCGGCTGTTCGCGCCGATGCCGCGCGTCGGCGAGGGGGTTCAGCCCGCCTGAGCAGTGGCCGCGCGCCCGGCGCGTTGGGGCACCAGCAGGATCAGCGCGACGATGGCGACGAGCAGCACGCTGGAGGCCGCGAGGCGGCTCAGTTCGAGGCCACCCTTGGCCACCGGCTTGTCGAGGAAATCGCCCACCACCGCGCCCAACGGCCGGGTGAGGATGAACGCGGCCCAGAACAGAGCGACGTGGCTGATGCGGGTCCAGAAATAGGCCGCGGCGATCAGCGCCAGCAGCCCGCCGAAGATCGCCGCCGCGCCGAGGTAGCCGAGCGAGCCGTCGGCCACCCAGTCGCCGAGCGCGGTGCCGAGCGTCTGCGAGAAGGTGATGGTGAGCCAGTAGTAGAGCTCGGCCCGCGGCTCGTGCACCGAGGCGACCGAGATGGTGCCGAGCGCGCGGTACCACAGGGCGAGCGAGCCCAGCACGAGCGCCAGCAGGAGTAGCGACCCGCCGGGATAGCCGAGGCCGAGCGAGCGGGTGGCGAAGTCCGCCAGCGTGGTGCCCGCGGTGGTCGAGGCGATGATCGTCGCCCAGTAGAGGAACGGGTGGAAGCGCCGCGCTCGAATCTGCGCCGCGACCAGCAGGCCGAGCGCGATGCCGAAGATCGCGGTGCCGACGAGGTAGCCGTTGAGCCCCGCCGCGCCCGCGTCGGGAGTCGTCTCGCCCAGCCAGCTCATGCTGACGGTGTCGCCCATCGTCTCGCCGAAGGTGGTCGCCAGGATCTTGATGATCCAGAACCCCAGCGTGATCGCCGGGACCTTGCTCAATGCGTCGCGTGCGTCCGTCGTCATGGGCACTCCTCGGGTGGGATCAGCCAAGCTTCTCCGCCATCAGCGCTTGCAGGTCTGCTTCGGGCCGGGCACCGTAGTGGCTGATGATCTCCGCCGCGCAGATCGCGCCGCGCTGGAGGCAGCGTTCGAGCGGCTCGCCGGCGACGTGGCCGTGAAGGAAGCCGGCGGCGAACAGGTCGCCCGCGCCGGTGGTGTCGACCACGGTGGTGGCGACCGAGGGCACGGTCGCCCGCTCGCCTTTGCGCAGCGCGGTCGCACCGTCCTTGCCGCAGGTGACGACCAGCGTCGGCACCTTGTCCTTGAGCGCGGCGAGACCGGCTTCGAGGTCGCTCTCGCCGGTCAGCGCGGCGAGTTCGGTGTGGTTGGCGAACAGCACGTCGATCAGGCCGTCGGCGATGAGTGCGCGGAAGTCGTCGCCGTGGCGGTCGATTACGAACACTTCGGACAGGGTGAAGGCGACCTCGCGCCCCCCGCGGCGCGCGGCGTCGATCGCCCGGCGCATCGCGGCGCGCGGCTCTTCCGGGTCCCACAGATAGCCTTCGAGGTAGAGCACCTTGGCGGCCGCAATCGCCTGCTCGTCGAGCGCGGCGGCGGGGAGGAACTGACTCGCCCCGAGGAAGGTGTTCATCGTCCGCTGCGCATCGGGGGTGACGAAGATCAGGCACTGCGCGGTCGGCGGCTCCGCTTCGCGAGTGGGGGTGTCGAAGTCGATCCCGCCGGCGCGGATATCGTGCGCGAAGACGCGGCCGAACTGGTCGTCGGCGACCTGACCGATGAACGCGCACTTCGCGCCCAGTGCGGCAAGGCCCGCGAGCGTGTTGGCCGCGCTGCCGCCGGAGATCTCCTTCGCCGGCCCCATCGCCTCGTACCGCCGCCGCGCGCCGTCGGCGTCCACCAGGGTCATGCCGCCCTTGTTGAGCGACAGACGCTCGATCGTCGCGTCGTCGCTGGCGGCCATGATATCGACGATCGCGTTGCCGATGGCGATGACGTCGTAGCGGGTTTCGGTCACTGGCATTCCTCGATGAAAAGCCCGGCGCGCGTAGCCGCTTGCGCCCTTCGCGCCAAGCGTTGAGAACGGCGCGATGACTGGCGTCCCTTCCGCTTTCGCCCGCGCACTCGGCCAACTAGGCGACCGCCGCGTGCTCGCGGTGCTTGCGAAGAGCATAGCGGCGACCCTGGCGATCTTCGTCGCGCTCGGCATCGCGCTATGGCGTGGCATGGCGCGGCTGATCGAGCATTACGCGGCCGGCTACGGCGAACTCGGCGGGCTGATCGGCATTCTCCTCGCGGTGATCGGCGGCTGGCTGCTGTTCCGCGTGGTCGCGCTGTTCGTGCTGCAGTTCTTCGCCGACGAGGTGGTGCTGGCGGTCGAGGCGCGCGATTATCCGCAGGAGGCCGCCAACGCGCGCAAGCTGCCGTTTGCCGAGGAGGCGCGCAATGCGTTGGGCGGGCTGCTGCGCGCGGTCGTGGTCAACCTGATCGCGCTGCCCTTCGCGATCCTGCTGCTCGTGACCGGCGTCGGCACCGCCATCCTGTTCTGGGCCGTCAACGCCTGGCTTCTGGGGCGGGAGCTGCAGGACATGGTCTGGCTGCGGCACCGGCCGGACAAGAACGCCGCACCGCCGCTCACTGCCTTGACACGGCTGGCGCTGGGCGGGATCGTTGCCGCCATGTTGCTGGTTCCGTTCGTCAATCTGCTCGCCCCGGTGCTCGGTGCCGCCGCCGCGACCCACCTCGTCCACGGGCAGAGGGCACGCGCATGAAGCTGTGGCCGCTGCTGCCGCTCGCCGCGCTCGCCGCGTGTGGGCCGACCACCGGCGCCAAGGTCGCCTCGACCCCCACGGTCACCCGGCCGGCGCGCGTTGCCGCGGTGCCGGCGACCAGGCCCGCGC
>JAEWKG010000250.1 GCA_023386135.1 Pseudomonadota bacterium
GCGTCGCGCCCCAGGCACCCGCGCTTGGCTACTTAGCAGTTGCCCGGACGTCCGTCCGCGCAATCGCCGACGGACTTCACGTCGTCGGCAGCGCCGTGGAGGGTGTTGCAGGCAGAGACGAGCAGACCGCTCGACAGGGCGAGGACAACAAGGAGCTTCTTCATGGCGGTTCCCTTTTCCGTCCGCAGCACACTTTGTGCTCGCGGCCTGACAATCGAAAAGCGCGTCGCGTCCGCCGGTTCCCCATTCCGGGGCACGAAACGGTGCCCGCCCCGCACATTACGGTGAATTGATCTGCGTTAGCGGGGAGCTTTGATTACCCCATCATCCCGCGCACGAAGTCGATAAGACCGGTCTGCCGACGGCGTTTCATGCGCTCGGCGTGGAGAATTTCGCGCACCTTGGCAAAGCACGTGTCGACGGTGTCGTTGATCACTACGTAGTCGTAGGCGTCCCAGTGGCTGATCTCGGCGCGGGCGCGGTCCATGCGGGCGTCGATGACTTCGGCGCTGTCTTGCGCCCGGCCTTCGAGCCGGCGGCGCAGTTCCTCGATGCTCGGCGGCAGGATGAAGACCGCGACAACGTCCTGCTTATCCTTCTGGATCAGCTGCTGAGTGCCTTGCCAGTCGATGTCGAACAGGCAGTCCTGACCTTCCTTCAGGCCCGCGCGGATGTGGCCCTTGGGAGTGCCGTAACGGTGTCCGAAGACGTGCGCCCATTCGTAGAAATCTTCCTCGTCGACCATCCGGTCGAAGGTCGCGTCGTCGACGAAGTGGTAGTGTACGCTGTCGATCTCGCCCGGGCGCGGGGCGCGGGTGGTGACCGAGACCGACAGCTTGATCGTCTCGTCCGCCTCCAGCAGCATGCGCGAGATGGTGGTCTTGCCCGCCCCCGAGGGCGACGACAGCACGAACATCAATCCGCGCCGCTTGAGGGTGTTGGTGAGCGTGTCGCGGCCGGCCATGCGCGCTCATGCGACAGGGCGGCTTAACAAATCAACCCTGTGGGCCGGGTCGGAGGTCTCAGTCCTCCGCCATGCCCTTCAGCGTCTTGTCGCCCGAGCGCTTGGCGTCGCGCTTGCTGCGGCCACGGTCGTACAGCGTCTTCACCACCAGCCCACCGCCGATGATCACCGCGCCGGGCAGCGAGCGCGTGGCGTAACGCGCGATCAGGCCGCTCACGATCGTCTGCGCGAGGCTGCGGTTCTCGACGATCGCCTTGGCGCCGCTGCCGCCATAGCGGCCGCGCAGCAGGCCCTTTTCGAACGTATGCCGCATGAGTCGGCCGCCCGCGCGCATGGCGATGTCCTGGATGATCAGGTTGGTCGCGGGGTTGGTGCTCGGGCCGATGACCGTATCGCTCTCGCCGGTCACCGCCGACAGCGCCTTGGCGCCCTTGTCGCTGACCTTGCCCGAAGCCTCGGGCTTCTTGCTGATCCGGCATTTCTTCGGTCGCAGCACCATTCGCGCGTTCCCCTGCTCGCGTGCGGGGAATGCCGCGCCGCGCCTACTTCTTGCGGCCGAAATCGACCGTGACGACGTTGGAGCCGTCGTCGCTTTCAACGGCGGGTCTGCCGCCCTGTTCCGATCCGTCGTTCTCGGCCTCGTCGTGCGTTTCCGGCATCATGTCGGCGACTGTGGCCTGGAACTGGAGGCCGAAGTCGACCGCCGGATCGACGAACGCGGTGATGGCGCCGAACGGAATTTCGAGCTTGGCCGGGATCTGGTTGAAGGTCAGGCCGACGCTGAATCCGTCGTCGTCGACCGACAGGTCCCAGAACTTGTTCTGCAGGACGATCGTCATCTCGTCGGGGAAGCGTTCGCGCAGGTGCGGCGGGATCGACACCCCGGGGGCGCCGGTCTTGAAGGTGATGTAGAAGTGGTGATTGCCCGGGAGGTTGCCGCCGGTCTTCTCGACTTCGCCCAGCACGCGGCCGACCACCGCGCGCAGCGCTTCCTGCACGATCTCGTCGTAGGGGATCAGGCTGTCGGGCGTGTCGTCGCTCATGGCCGCGTGGTGGCGACGCGGCGCGCGGCGGTCAAGCCGGAAAGCTCTGGCCGGAAAGCTTGCGCGATGACGGCGCCTGCGTATAGCCGCGGCATGCGCACGGGCCGGATCGAACGCAAGACCAGCGAGACCGCGATCCTGGTCGAGGTCAACCTCGACGGGAGCGGCGCCTATGACGTCGCGACCGGGATCGGCTTCCTCGATCACATGGTCGAACAGTTCAGCCGCCACTCGCTGATCGACGTGACCATGAAGGTCGTTGGCGACCTGCACGTCGACCAGCACCACACCACCGAAGACAGCGCGATCGCCCTGGGGCAAGCGCTGGCGCAGGCGCTCGGCGACAAGGGCGGGATCGGGCGCTACGGCCAGGCCTATTCGCCGATGGACGAGACGCTGGCGCGGGTGGCGCTCGATATTTCGGGGCGGCCGTACCTGGTGTGGCGCGCGGGCTTCAGCCAGATGCGGCTGGGGGAGTGGGACACCGAGCTGATCGAGCACTGGTTCCATTCGGTCGCGCAGGCGTGCGGGATCACCTTGCATGTCGAACTCGTCTACGGCGCGAACAACCACCACATCTGCGAGGCGATCTACAAGGGCTTTGCCCGCGCGATGCGCCAGGCGGTCGAGCTCGATCCGCGCAAGGGCGGGGCGGTGCCGAGCACCAAAGGACAGCTCGGTGGCTGAGGCGATCGCGCTGATCGATTACGGCGCGGGCAATCTCCAATCGGTTCACAACGCGCTGAAGGCGGCGGGGGCCGAGCGGGTTCACGTGACCGCCGAGCCCGAGCTGGTCCGCGGGGCGCGGCGGATCGTCCTGCCGGGTGTCGGTTCGTTCAAGGCCTGTGCGGAGGGCGTGCGGGCGATCCCGGGGCTGGTGGAAGCGCTCGAGGAGCGCGTGCTCGATGACGGCGTGCCCTTCCTCGGCGTATGCGTCGGCATGCAGCTGCTCGCCACGCGCGGCGTGGAGCATGGCGCGACCGAAGGGCTCGGCTGGATCGGGGGCGAAGTCCTGCCGATCGAGCGTACCGACCCCGCGCTCAAGGTGCCGCACATGGGCTGGAACGACGTGCGCCCGATGCCGCACCGCGATGGTTCCGTGCTGATAGAGCCGGGGGAGGCGTACTTCCTCCATTCTTACCACTTCGCCTGCGAGGACGGGCGTAACGTCGCGGCGATGACCGATCACGGTGGCGGCCTCGTCGCCGCGGTGGCGCGGGATAATATCCTCGGCCTGCAGTTCCATCCCGAGAAGAGCCAGGCCTATGGCATTGGCCTGCTTGCACGATTTCTGAGCTGGAAGCCCTGATCGGCGGGAACGCGCGGCCCCGCTAGGGCGTCTCTTGGCCGAACCCAGGAGACACGCTCATGGCCGAAGCCGATCCCAAGAACCTGTCCGACGCGCACACCGAAATGCCTTCGCTCGATGGGCGCAAGGCGGTCATCACCGGCGGCACCACCGGCATCGGTCGGGCCATTGCCGTGCTTCTCGCCAGCGAAGGGGTGGAGATCTTCACCTGCGGCCGCGATGAGCAGCATTTGAAGGACGGGCTCGAGCGGATCAACGAGGTCGGCAAGGGCAACGGTATCGCCCTCGACCTCGCCAAGCGCGAGGATCTCGACCGGTTCTTCGCCGAGGCGGAGAAGAAGCTCGGCAGCTACGACATCGCGATCATGAACGCGGCGATCCCGGCCGATGCCCTCACCGAGATGAGCGAAGACGACATCGCATATGCTATCGCGACCGACTTCACCGCCTACATCTTCGGTGCGCAAAAGGCGGCGGCGCACATGAAGGACAAGGGGGACCTGATCTTCACCGGCTCGGTCAGCGCGCATACGCTGGGCCCGAGCTCGACCGTCTATGCGGGGATGAAGGCAGGCGTCGCCGGGTTCGTGGAGGCGCTGCGCAAGGAACTGGGACCCAAGGGCATCAAGGTCGGCTTCGTCGAGCCGGCGCTGACCGGTGCCGACTTTCAGTACCCCGACATTCCGGCGCCCAAGCAGCGCGAGATGATCAACGCCGGCAAGATGCTGCGCGCCGAAGACATCGCTGTCGGCGTGCACTTCATGCTCACCCAGCCGCGCCGCGCGGTGGTGCAGCAGCTGGTGATGACGCAGCGAGTATCGGAGGAAAAGTGACCGCCGATCCGGTCGACCGGCTGGTCCTGACGCCGGACGACATCGACCTGTCACGCTCCCCCCTCGCCGGGCACCTCGGCGCGGAGACGTACGTGCTCGGCGCGTTCAATCCGGCGCTGACCCGCCTCCCGAACGGCAATCTCCTGATGATGGTGCGCGTGGCCGAAGCGCTGCGCCAGCCGGTAATGAACGGTAACGTTCACGCGATCCGGTGGGATGGCGGAGCGGACGGCCGTTTCGTGCTCGACCCCTGGCCGCTTCAGTTCGCCGACACCGCGGACCCGCGCAAGTTCGAGCTCACCGGTTACGGGTGGAAGGTGATGGCACTGACCTCGCTGTCGTGGCTGCTGCCGGTCGAGCTGTCGCCCGACGGGCTGACGCGTGTGGCGATCCACTACGGCAAGGCGATCGCGCCCAAGGGCAGCTACCAGTGCTACGGGGTGGAGGACGCGCGGATCAGCAAGGTCGGCGACCGGTACCTGATGACCACGTGTTCGGTCAGCCCCGAGCGCCATTCAACCACGCTGTATACCTCGAATGAAGCGCTTCATTGGCACTTCGAGGGCATCGTCCTCGACCACCAGAACAAGGACATGCTAATCTTCGAAGGGCTGATCGGCGGCGAGTACTGGGCACAGACCCGGCCCCTGGGCTCGCTGTTTTTCGCCTATCCGCCCGGCAGCGAATGGCACGCCGGCCCCTCGATCAACCACGCCACCAGCCCCGATGCGCTCCACTGGAAGCCGCATATCGAGCCGGCGATCCGCCCCCACGCCGGCACCGCCGCGACCGCGCGTATCGGCGGCGGGACCCCGCCGATCCTGACTGAAATCGGGGGCAGGCGCGGGTGGCTGACGCTGTGGCACGGGGTCGAGCCGAAGGAGATTGTCGGCATCTACCGCACCTACTGGTCGCTGCTCGACCCCGACGAGCCGTGGAAGGTGCTGGCGACCAGTCATCCGCCGCTGCTCGAAGCCAACCCGGAGCTGACCCGCCCGCTGGAGGAGCAAATGTACGTCCGCGACGTGGTGTTCAGCACCGGCATCGTCGAGGAACCCGATTACTTCATCGTCGCCAGCGGCGAGGCCGACCTCGCTTGCCGTATCACGCACATCCCCAAGAGCGCGTTCGTCGCGTCGTAGATTTGCCCCGGTGACGCCCTGCGGCGGCGGTGATAGCGGCTGCCCGCGATGATCGTGTTTCCCGCCATCGACCTCAAGGCCGGCCAGGTCGTGCGCCTGGCCGAAGGCGACATGGCGCGCGCCACGATCTACGGCGACGATCCGGCCGCGCAGGCCCTGCTGTTCGCTGAGGCCGGCGCCGAGCATTTGCATGTCGTCGATCTCGACGGCTCGTTCGCGGGGCGGGCCGAGAACCGCGCTGCGGTGGAGGCGATCGTCGCGGCCTTTCCCGGCTATGTCCAACTTGGCGGCGGCATCCGCACGCGCGAGGCGGTGGAGGGGTGGTTCGACCTCGGCGTCGCCCGCATCGTCATGGGCACCGCCGCGCTCAAGGACCCCGAGTTCGTGCGCGACATGGCCGAAGCCTACCCCGGCGGGATTGTCGTTGCGGTCGACGCCAAGGACGGGATGGTCGCGACCGAAGGCTGGTCGGAAGTCTCCGACATGCCTGCCGTCGACCTCGCCCGCCGGTTCGAGGATGCCGGCGTCGCGGCGCTGCTGTTCACCGATATCGGCCGCGACGGGCTGCTCAAGGGCGTCAACATCGACGCCACGGTCGATCTCGCCCGCCGGGTCGACATCCCGGTGATCGCCAGCGGCGGGGTGAAGGGCCTCGACGACATCCGCCTCCTCGCGCTTCACGCCAACGACGGCATCGAGGGCGTGATCACCGGCCGCGCGCTCTACGATGGGCGGTTGGACCTTGCGACGGCGATTGCGATGGCGAACCGCGCATGACCGTCCGCATCCGGGTCATTCCCTGCCTCGACGTGCGCGACGGGCGGGTGGTGAAGGGGGTGAACTTCGTCGACCTCAAGGACGCCGGCGATCCGGTCGAGCAGGCCAAGGC
>JAEWKG010000260.1 GCA_023386135.1 Pseudomonadota bacterium
GTCCCACAGCATCTTGAGCGCGATGGCAAGCACGATCGCCGCGAGGATCAGCCGCAGCATTTCCGGCTTGGCCTTTTGCGCCAGTTGCGAACCGATCTGCGCGCCGGACACCGAACCAAGCAGAAGCAATCCCGCCAGGACCAGGTCCACTGCCTTGGTCGTCAGCGCGTGCATCATGGTGGTGACGATGGTCACGAACAAGATGTTGAACAGGCTGGTGCCGACCACCACGCCGGCGCTCATGCCGAGAATGTAGAGCATGGCGGGGACCAGGATGAACCCGCCACCGACACCCATCAGCATGGTGAGGACGCCGACCCCCGCGCCGAGCAGCAGCGGCGCGAGCGGCGAGATGTAGAGGCCCGACCGATAGAACCGCCATCGCCACGGAAGGGCCGCCACCAGCGGATGGTGGCGCCGCTTGGCCGCACGCGGCCGCTGGCCGGATTTCTCCGCACGGATGGCGCTCCACGCCTCCCGCGCCATCAGCGTGCCGATGGTGCCGAGCAGGACCACGTACAGGATCGAGATCGTCGTATCGATCTGGCCGACCGATTGCAGGAATCGGAACAGCAGCGCGCCGATGCCGGTACCGACAAAGCCGCCCGCGATCGTCACTCCGCCGAGCTTGTAGTCTACCCCGCCGCGACGATTGTGCGCCAGTACGCCCGACACGCTCGCGCCGGTCACCTGGGTCGCAGCCGATGCGGCGGCCACGGTCGGCGGAATGCCGTAAAAGATCATCAGCGGGGTAGTCAGGAACCCGCCACCCACCCCGAACAGGCCCGACAGTATGCCGGTGAGCGCACCGAGCGCGACGATGACCAGCCCGTTGACCGACAGGTTCGCGATCGGGAGGTACACATCCATCGCCCGCCCCCCTACCCCCTCGGACGCGCCGATTGAAGGTGCCGCGGGTCAGAAACCGGTCGAAAGCGTCAATGCCAGTCCATTGCCCGGGCGCGCGTTGCCCGCCACTCGCATCCGGTAATCGAGCGTGAGCCTGATGGGCGCAATGTCCGCAGTGAGCGTTGGCCCGACATCGAGACGCTCGGCGAACTTCTGCGCCCCGCCCCACGCGCCCGCACCGATCCTCAGTCGAGCGGGCCCTACCGTAGCTGCGCCATGGGTGACGCGCGCCTGGGCGTCGGCGAAGGCCGTCGCGTAGTGGCCACCGACCCATCCGCCTTGCGCGTATCCTTCAGCGCGCAGCCCGTGCGGAAGCGAGACCGGCGCCAGTTCGGTGACCGCGAACAGCGCCGGACGAACTTTTGTGCGACCTTCGACATGCGTCACGCGCGCCTCGGCGAGCACGCGCACCGGGAGGGCAGCGATGGGCCGCGCCCCGATCCCGGCGGCCATCTCGGCCTGCTGCGGGCGATCCGGCGCATAAGTCGCGCGGACGTGGAGCGCCGGCCGCCGCGGGCCGCGGCCGAGGTCGTATTGCGCGAGGAATCCCGCCTGCGAGCCGCCATAGGTGGGCGGTAGCGCGCCGTTCGCGAGTTGCGGCAGCCCACTTCCTTGGCGCCACGCCGCCCAGCTCGCGACATGGAAGCGGCGCTTTGCGAGAGGCAGAGGTAAAGGCACTGGCGCAGGCTGAACGTCGAACGGCATCACCGTCGCTGGCGACCTGGCGCCTACCGACGTTCCGACGAACTCCTGGGCTTTCGGCGGTCTAGACCGAATGAGCACCAAGTGCGACTTCAAGCCGACTGAGCGGATCGTTGCTGGAGCTGGCTTCCGTGCATTCAGGCCGATATCCACCCCGGCGCTCGGAGATGGCGCCACGACGCTTGGCTCCACGATGGCAGGCGCTTCCGCCACGGCCTTCGCCACCGAGGCGCTCACGGCACGCGCGAACGGCGACTCCCACAGTGCGAAGCGTGCGGCGGTCCACCCGAGGAGGAGCAACGCAAGCGCGAACAGGGGCTGCCCCCGGCGGCGCGGCGGCCGTGCATGAATTGTCATGCCGCCCCTTCAATCTCGCGCAGCATCGTGGGGTGAACGGTGTGCTGGGTCTTGTCCCAATCGGGTCGGCGGCCGCTGAGCGACGAGATGTATCCCCCGAGCGCGCGGCGGCCGGCCATGATCGCAATCACGTTGCTAAGCGGAATGCGGAGCACCGCGCGCACCCCCTCCGCAACACCGTATTCGCGCGCGGTGAACGCGAACCGCGATGCGGCCCGCCACAGGAACCCGCCCAGGTTCACCGCAAGCAGCACGCTCACGACCCGGGACGGATCGGGCTTGACCGGAACACCGGCAAGATGTGCGAGCCAGCTCGCGGTCATCATCAGTGCCAGAAGGTACGCAATCGCGAGCACCAGCGCGGTCATCGGCCCGCGCCGGTCGCGCAGGCGCATCCACAGGTCGACCGGGCGCCGGCTCCAGCCGAGACGGTCCCACGATTGGAAGGCTATCCCGTGCACCCAGCGCGTCTTCTGGCGCACCGCCCAGTCGAGCCGCGCCGGAAAGCAGGCCCGCGTGGCCACGAGCCGTCCATCCGCGGTCCGACAGCGGACAAAGCGCGACCGTCCCCCGAGCGCCGCGATCCCCAGGCCGAGCTCGTAATCCTCGGTAAGGCACTCGGCGGCAAACGGTCCCGAATGCCCGTGAGGCCGGTCAAGCGCGCCAAGTGCTTCGCGAGCGATGGCGCAGCCGACCCCAGCGGTGGGAAGCCCGGCGCGCAAAGCGTCGCGCACGACCATGTCCTTGCCATGAGCCTCCGCAAACTCGTCCATGTAGTGCGACGCAACCCACCGGGACTTAGGATCGGGGTGCGGGAGAACCGGTAATTGGACGAGGCTCGCGGTCTCGATGTGCCGGTCGAGCAAGTTGAGCGCGGCCGGATCGACCATGTCCTCTGCATCGTGGATGACTACCATGCGGGCCGTGCGCCCAGCGCGGCGTTCGTCATCCTTCAGCGCAGAAAAGAGCCGGTTGAGGCAGTCTGCCTTGGTGCTCGGGCCATCGCGACCGTGGATGACCAGCCGCAGCCGCGGATCGTCCTGCGCCGCGGCAAGCACCGCCTCGATGGTCGTCGGATCGTTGCGGTAGCACCCGATGTAAAGCCGCATGCGCTCGTGCGGCCACGCGGTAAGCGTGTGGCGCACCGTCGCGCCGATGACCGATGCCTCGCGCCAGGCGGCAATGAACACTGCTGCTCCGCCCGCTAGCGGTGCAACTTCCCCGTCCGGCGAAATACGTTCGGTACGGGCCCGCTTGGTCAGCTGCAGCCACAGCCAAATTAGATCGACCGCCAATTCGTCGACAATGCCGATCAGGAAGAACAACCCGGCAAACAGCATCAGCTCGTGCTCGACGAGCACGAACCATTCCGCAGACGTGAATCCTCCCGCTGGCAAATGCGACCCCCGAATTGCCCCGAGAGGCTAACTAACGATTGGCCGAAGCGATGCAACCGCTCAATCGATCGGAAGTCGCAGAATACTAACCAAGCTTAAGTGGGCGATCGCATCCGCAGTCGGCGGAGCGATCTAGGTTAGCGGCGCGTGCGCGATTACTTCCTGCTGCAGGATGTAACCGGCGGCGCCGGCGAGATAGCCGAGCAACGCGAGAAGGGTAAAGCGCCGCAGGTACCAGAGGAAATTGATCTTCTCGATGCCCATTGCCGCGACGCCCGCAGCCGATCCGATGATCAGCATGGAGCCGCCGGTGCCGGCACAATAAGCCATGAACTCCCACAGGAAACTGTCTGTCGGATGCGCGCTGAGCGGATACATCCCCATCGCAGCCGCCACCATCGGCACGTTGTCGATCACCGCGCTGGCGGCGCCGAATGCCAGCACGATCACGTCGAGCCGGCCGATCGCGGCATTGAGCGCGTCGGCGAGGCTGGCGAGGATGCCCGCGTGCTCGAGCGTCGCGACCGCCAGCAGGATGCCGACGAAGAAAGTGATCGCGCCCATGTCGATCCGGGTCAGCGCATGCGCGATCGTCACCCGCTCCTTTTCGCGCCACGGCTTGTTGCGGTGGAGAAGGTCGCCCACCAACCACACGATCCCGAGCCCGAACAGGATGCCGAGGAACGGCGGCAAGTGGGTGATGCCCTTGAACACCGGCACCATCAGCAGGACGCCAAGACCAACCGCGAATATCACGTTGCGCTCGAACGCGGGGATCGGAGATGCGCCGCCGTCAACTTCGGCGTCGGGCCGTACGATTGGCCGGCCGCGGAGGCGCAAGCCGACGATCGCGAGTGGAGCCGCGACGTTAATGAGGCTCGGCAGGAAGAGCTTGGTCATGATCGCCAGCGTGGTGACTTGGCCGCCGATCCACAGCATCGTCGTGGTCACATCGCCGATCGGGGACCATGCCCCGCCGGCATTGGCGGCGATGATTATCATGCCGCAGAAGATCAGCCGGTCGTCGCGGGCCTTGAGCAGCTTGCGCACCAGCGACACCATCACGATCGCGGTGGTGAGGTTGTCGAGCACCGCGGAGAGGAAGAAGGTCACCCCGCTGACGAACCACAGCAGGCTCCCCAACGTCCGCGCGCGCAGGCGCGAAGTGATGACGGTGAACCCGTCGTGCGCGTCGACCACCTCGACGATCGTCATCGCGCCGAGCAGGAAGAACGCGATCTGCGCGGTGCCGACGAGCGACTCCCCGAGTTCTTCGTCAATCCGATGCGGCTCGCCGACCAGCAGTGCGTAAACCGTCCACAGCAGCCCCGCCCCGATCAGCGCGGCGGCGGACTTGTTGACCCGCGTCGGCTCCTCGAGCGCGATGAACAGGTAGGCGACGCAGAAGATCGCGATGAGCGCGGTGAACATGCCGGCGTCCTTGGCAAAGACCGCACGGCATGGCCAGCGCCGGCGGCCAGGTTCACCAGGTGCCGGAGTTCTCCATGCTCGTCCACGGTTCCTGCGGCGGGAGGCTGCCGTCCTGCAACAGCTCGACGGAGATGCCATCGGGGGATTTCACGAACGCCATGTGACCATCGCGCGGAGGCCGGTGGATAATGTGGCCGGCATCGGCGATCCGCTGGCAGGTCTCGTAGATATTCTCGACGCGGTAGGCGAGGTGACCGAAATTGCGCCCGCCGTCGTACTTTTCCACGCTCGAGCCATCTTGCGGCGGCCAGTTATAAGTCAGCTCGACCTCGGCGACACCTTCCTGCCCCGGTGCCGCAAGGAAGATCAGGGTGAAGCGGCCCTGCTCGCTGTCGAAGCGCCGAACCTCGTTGAGGCCAATCAGCTCGAAGAACGCCACCGTCGCGTCGGGATCCGTGACCCGGATCATCGAATGCAGGTACTTGACCACACGCGTCTCCATTCAAACTCGGTTCATCGACAGAAATGCACAACTCGTCGTACGGGTCGCGCCGTGCAAGGAGCCTAGCGATGAACGACCCGTCCGATCAATCCACTGTCCACGCATCGGGTTTCCCGCGCGACGACAAGAGCCTCCGCTGGCTCGGCACGGCGGCGGTGGTCTCGCTGGGGCTGGTGGCGAGCGGCTACCTGCTCGGCAACGGTCTGCTGCGCGCCAAGGAGGCCGAGCGCGCGGTGACCGTGCGCGGGCTGGCCGAGCGCAACGTCACTGCCGATCTGGCCACCTGGACGATCTCCTATTCCGACACCGGCACGGACCTCTCCGCAGTGCAGGCCAAGGTGCGTGCCGACACGCAGGCGATCGAGCAGTTCTTCGACCAGCTCGGCTTCCCCAGGCAGGCGCTGCAGCCCACCGGCGCCAACGTTTCGACTTTCACCGACGACGGCGTGGTTCGCTACACTGTGCGCCAGCGGCTGGCGCTGCGCACCAACGACATTCCCCGCGCCCAGCGCGCGGTGGCGCGGCAGTTCGATCTCGTCAGCCGCGGCGTAATGCTCGAGGAAGGGAGCGGCATGGCCTACACCTTCACCAAACTCAACGCGATCAAGCCGGCGATGGTGGCCGAGGCAACCCGCGACGCGCGCTCCGCGGCCGAGCAGTTCGCCAAGGACAGCGGCACCGGCGTCGGCGCGATCAAGGATGCCACGCAGGGCTATTTCGAGATTGAATCCCGAGACGGTGAGAGTGCTGGCGGCGAGTGGGGCGCGACCGATACGCCTTACAAGAAAGTACGCGTGGTGACCACGGTGAGCTTCTCGCTCAGATGAGCGGTCGGGGGGGGGGGGGGCG
>JAEWKG010000262.1 GCA_023386135.1 Pseudomonadota bacterium
CGCTGACCAATGGCGGGCGCGGATCGGGTTGGGCCCGCGCCCTTTTCTTTGTCCTCAGCGCAGCCGCTTGACCCACAGTTCGGCGCCCTCGCGGCGTTCGACCTTGAAGTTCGGCAGGCTGCGGAACATCGCCGACAGGCTGCTAAAACCGTAGTTGCGCACGTCGAAGCTCGAGCGGTTGCCGGCGATCTGGCCGACCTGCTGCAGGCGCGCCCATCCTTCCTCGTCACGCTTCGCTTCCTTGTAAGCGGCGCCGATCAGCTCCATCAGCTCGGTATCGGCGGCGAAATCGGCAATGCCGCTTTCCGAAGCGCCCGCCGGTGCCGCTTCCTGCGCCTGGCTGGTCTTGATCAGCTGATCGACGTCGATGAAGCGCGTGCAGACCGACTTGAACGCTTGTGGGGTCTTGGCGCTGCCGAAGCCATAGACGACGATCCCGTCCTGCCGCAGCCGGGTGACCAGCGGGGTGAAGTCGCTGTCGCTGCTCATGATCCCGAACCCGTCGACCTTGCCCTGGTAAAGCAGGTCGATGGCATCGATCGTCATCGCCATGTCGGTGGCGTTCTTGCCCTTGGAGACGTCGAACTGCTGCTGCGGCCGGATGCCGTAGCGGTTCGTGATCGTGTCCCACTTGGCGAGGCCCTGCTTGGCGAAGTTGCCGTACGCCCGGCGGATGTTGACCTGGCCGAGCTCGGCCATGACCGTCAGCACCGGGTCGATCGCGGCGGGCGTAATATTGTCCGCGTCGATCAGCAGGGCGATGTTCTTGAGGTTCTCGTTGGTTTCCATGCGCGGCTAGATGGGCCGCGCTTCCGCACCGCGCAACGGTCCATTGCTTTCCTACACGGCGGAAATCTGCCCAAGTGCGCCTGTGCGATCTTCCCCGACTCAAGACCGGCCAGTTCCCGATTTCGCGAGCCGGGTTCGGATCGGATTCGCAAAGGTCACAATTTGTGCGTCCGGCGAGCCCTTGGAATCAGCGCGCCTGCCCACTTGGCGCGGCGGCGTTTTCCAGCCCGAAGGTCACAGAGTTTCGCAGGCCATTCCCAGGGACAAGTTGGCCTCAGCTGACCGGAGCGAACTCTCCGGTGTCCTCGTCGAGCAGGTGCAGCACGCCGTCGGAGATCGCGAAGAACGCGCCGCGCAGCTTGAGGCGGCCTTGGACCTCGAGTTCCTTGACGCACGGGAAGGTGCGCAGGTTTTGGAGACTCACCTTCACACCCGCTTCCTCCATCGCCCGCTCCGCTTCGCGGCCCTCGGTGCCGTGCTTGGCGACGACTTCGGCGCGCGCCTCGTCCAGCATATCGATCCAGTCGGCGATGAAGCCGCCGTTGCCCGGCTCGGTGCCGTGCACGCTTTGGGTCAGCGCTGCCTTGCAACCCCCGCACATGCCGTGGCCCATGACCACGATCTCGCGCACCTTGAGGAACTGGACCGCGAATTCGAGTGCCGCCGAGACGCCGTGGTGACCCGGAGTGGTCTCGAACGGCGGCACCATCGCGGCGATGTTGCGGACGGTGAAGATCTCGCCCGGATCGGCGTCGAAGACCAGCGCGGGGTCGGTGCGGCTGTCGGCGCAGGCGATTACCATTACCCGCGGCTCCTGGCCCTCGCGCAGCGCGGCCCAGCGTTCGCGGCGGGGTTCCCATCCCGTCTCGCGGAAGCGGCGGTAGCCTTCTACGAGGCTGGCGAGTTCGAGCGAGGGGGCGATGGTCATGGCCCTCGCCGTTGCCGCACGGCCTTGCCGCATGCAACCCCCGCGACTAAGTGCGCGGCATGAACGACCTCGCGTCCGCTCCCATCGCTCCCCGCCAGCGCAAGCCCGACTGGATCCGCGTCAAGGCGCCCGTCAGCAAGGGCTACCACGAAACGCGCCAACTGATGCGCGACCTCTCGCTCAACACCGTGTGCGAGGAAGCGGCGTGCCCCAACATCGGCGAGTGCTGGACCAAGAAGCACGCTACGGTGATGATCCTGGGCGACGTATGCACGCGCGCCTGCGCGTTCTGCAACGTCAAGACCGGCATGCCGCGGATGGTCGATCCGCTCGAGCCCGAGCATGTGGCAACCGCCGCCGCCAAGCTGGGGCTGGAACACATCGTGGTGACCTCGGTCGACCGCGACGACCTCGCCGACGGCGGGGCAGGGCAGTTCGTCAAGGTGATCGAGGCGCTGCGGCGCGAGACGCCGAACACCACGATCGAGATCCTCACCCCCGACTTCCGCAACAAGATGCGGCCCGCGGTCGAAGCAATCGTCGCGGCTGGGCCGGACGTTTACAATCACAACCTCGAAACCGTTCCGCGGCTCTATCCCACGATCCGGCCGGGCGCGCGCTACTACGCTTCGCTGCGGTTGCTCGAGGAAGTAAAGGCGCACAACCCGCTGATCTTCACCAAGTCGGGCGTCATGCTCGGCCTCGGTGAGCAGCGGCTCGAGGTGCACCAGGTGATGGACGACATGCGCTCCGCCGACGTCGATTTCATCACCATGGGCCAGTATCTCCAGCCGACCCCGCGCCACGCCAAGGTCGAAGAGTTTGTCACCCCCAAGGCGTTCGCTGCCTATGGCGCCATCGCCCGGGCCAAGGGCTTCCTCCAGGTCGCGGCGAGCCCGCTGACCCGCTCGAGCTACCACGCCGGCGACGATTTCGCCCAGATGCGCGCCGCGCGCGAAGCGAAACTCGCCCGCCAAGGCGCCTGATGCCCGGCATCCACGAAGTCCGCCGGCTGCCCTACAGCGCCGAGCAGATGTTCGACCTCGTCGCCGATGTCGGCCGCTACGGCGAGTTCCTGCCGTGGGTGGGGGCGACGCGGGTGCGCTCGAACACCGAGACCGAACTCGTCGCCGACATGCTGGTCGGGTTCAAGCACCTGCGCGAGAAGTTCACTTCGCGGGTCGAGAAGGACCGCCCGCGGCGGATCGAGGTGTTCTATCTCGACGGACCGATGAAGGATCTCGACAACCGCTGGCTGTTCACCCCCACCGATGGCGGCGGGTGCGAGATCGACTTCTGCGTCGATTTCACCTTCCGTTCGAGCGTGTTCGAGGCGCTCGCGGGGCAATACTTCGACCGCGCGTTCCGCAAGATGATGGCGGCGTTCGAGACGCGCGCCGACGCTCTCTACGGCAGCAACAGCTCCAGCGCGACCAGCGCCGCCTGACGGCGGATCTCGCCGCGGCCGAGGTCGCCGAAGTGGCGCATCTCGCCCTCGGGCTCGCCCTCGCAGTCGCGGCGAAAACGGGCGAAGACCACCGTGCCGACCGGCTTCTGCTCGCTCCCGCCTCCGGGCCCGGCGATACCGCTGATCGAGACCGCGACATCGGCGCCGCTCTTCTCGATGGCGCCCTTGGCCATCGCCCACGCGCAGGCGATCGAGACCGCGCCGAAGGTCTCGATGATGTCGCTCGGCACCCCGAGCATCTGCTCCTTGGCCTCGTTCGAATAGGTCACATAGCCGCGGTCGAACACGGCGGAGGAGCCCGCGATCTCGGTCAGCGCCGCCGCGACGAGGCCGCCGGTGCAGCTTTCCGCCACCGCGACGGTGCGGCCGGCCGCCGCGTTCTCCTCGATTACCCGCTTGGCGAGCGCGACGAGATCGTCGGGCAGGAGGACGTCAGCCACCCTGGCGCGCCTTGCCCTTGTCCTCGCGCTCCTTCATTTCGAAAATGAAGCCGACCAGCCCCGCCACGTTCTCCGGCGGTAGCGGGGCGAGCAGCTCGATCCCGCGCTCGACATCGCCGCACTGGGCGGGCTTCAATTTGGTCGCGACCATGCTGGAAATCGTCGCGTCGACAAATGGCTTGAGCGCCGAGTCCGGCATCTTGCCGAACATCGCGCCCATGCCCGATTTGTCTGACTTGCCCAGCTCCAGCAACGCCACGCGCGCCGCCGGCCACGCCGCGTCGGAGCCGGCGGCGTAGCGCTGCTCGAGCTCGGCGCCGTTGCGGGCGAGGAAGCCGCTCGGCGACAATTGGCTGGCGCAGGTCGTGCGGATGCCGGCGACCAGTTGGGGGAGGGCGTAGCGGACCGCGGCCTGCATGGCGGCGGGCGAAACATCGGCAGCCTGAGTGGACGCGGGCAGGGCGAACGCGGCAAGCGCGGCGGCGACGGCGAATTTATTCATTCGGGACCCCTCTAGGTGCGAACCACTGTGGCGACGGCCTGCGCGGCGATCCCTTCGCCGCGGCCGGTGAAGCCCAGTCGCTCGGTAGTCGTTGCTTTCACGTTTACAGCGCCTTGCTCAACCCCCGCAAGCGCGGCGAGGCTGGCCTGCATCGCCGCGCGGTGCGGGCCGATCTTGGGCGCCTCGCAGATGAGCGTGAGGTCGATGTTGCCGACGCGGTAGCCGGCTTGCGCCACCAGCGCCACCGCATGCTCGACGAAGCGCGAGGAGGCCGCGCCCCGCCAGCGCTCGTCGCTGGGCGGAAAGTGCTGGCCGATGTCGCCCGCGCCAACCGCGCCCAGCAGCGCATCGACCACCGCATGCAAGCCGACGTCGGCATCGCTGTGGCCGGCGAGGCCAAGCGGATGGTCGATCCGCACTCCGCAAAGCCACAGCTCCTCACCCGGCGCAAGGCGATGGACGTCGAACCCGGTCCCGACACGCATCGCCATCGGCTCCTCCCTGAAATCGTGCGCGAAGGTCAGCTTGGCGAGCGCCTCGTCGCCCTCGACCAACGCCACTTCGCCACCCGCTGCCCGCAGCACTTGCGCATCATCACCGGCATTGGGCTCGCCGGTCCACCCGGCGTGCGCGGCAATAATGTCGGCGGTGCGGAACGCCTGCGGGGTCTGGGCCCGGCGCAGGGTTGCGCGATCAGCCGAGCCCGCCATCCTGTTGTTGTCCGCCACCGCGAGACTGTCGGTGACCGGAAGCACCGGGATCGCCCCGGAACATGTGTTCACCGCCTCGATCAAGCGCTTCATCACCACGTGTGGAATGTTCGGCCGCGCCGCATCGTGGATCAGCACGACCTCGCTGCCGCGCACCGCTTCCAGCGCACGAGCGACCGACTGCTGCCGGGTCTCTCCACCTGTCACGAAGCTCACGTCGAGACCCGCGAGTGCTTCGCGCGCCACCTCCTCGCCGCCTGCGGGTATCGCGACCACCACCGGCGAAGCACCCACCGCCAGTAGCGCCTCGACCGAGTGCCGCACCACCGGCTTCCCGCGCCACAGCGCGAACTGCTTGGGCACCGGCTGGCCGGCGCGCAGGCCTTGCCCGGCGGCGACTACCACGGCGGCGAAGGGGGGAAGGGTGCTCATGCGAGAGAAGCCGCGCTACCGCCTTGCGCGCCCCCCTTCAATCCACTATGCGCTGCCCGTTTTTTAGGCACATATGTCCGCGCTCCCCACTCCTCCTGCCCTGCGGCCGATCAAGATCGGTCCGGTGAGCATCGCCACGCCGGTCGTGCTGGCGCCGATGACCGGCGTCACCGACCTGCCGTTCCGCGCGCTCGTCCGCCGCTACGGCTCGGGCCTCAACGTGACCGAGATGATCGCCAGCGAGGCGGCGATCCGCGAAACCCGCCAGTCGATCCAGAAAGCCGCGTGGGCGCCGATCGAGGATCCGGTGTCGATGCAGCTCGTCGGCTGCGATCCGGTCTCGATGGGCGAGGCGGCCAAGCTCGCCGCCGACAAGGGTGCGGCGATCATCGACATCAACTTCGGCTGTCCGGTTCGCAAGGTCGTCGGCCAGTACGCCGGCAGCGCGTTGATGCGCGAGGTGCCGCTGGCGATCCGGCTGATGGAAGCCTGCGTCAAGGCGGTCGACGTGCCGGTGACGGTCAAGATGCGGATGGGCTGGGACCACGCCAGCCTCAACGCGCCTGAGCTGGCGCACATCGCCGAGGACCTCGGCATCAAGATGGTCACCGTCCACGGGCGGACGCGCAACCAGATGTACAAGGGCAGCGCCGACTGGGCCTTCGTGCGCAAGGTCAAGGACGCGGTGGCGATCCCGGTGATCGTCAACGGCGACATCTGCTCGATCGCCGATGCCGCGACTGCGCTTGGGCAATCGGGCGCCGACGGGCTGATGATCGGGCGCGGAGCCTATGGCCGCCCCTGGCTGCTCGGCCAGGTAATGCATTGGTGGAAGACGGGCCAGGCGCTGGCCGATCCCGAGATCGACGAACAGCACGCGACGATGGTCGAGCACTACCGGGCGATGCTCGATCTCTACGGCACCGAAACCGGCGTGAAGATGGCCCGCAAGCACATCGGCTGGTACACAAAGGGGCTGCACGGCTCGGCCGAGTTCCGCAACAAGGTCAATTTCATCGACAACGCAAGCCAAGTGCTCGGCGAGATCGACCGCTTCTACGAGCCGCTGCTGCGCCGGCAGGCGGCGTGAGCGAAACGCCCCCGGCGGCCGCGCAGATCGCCGGACTGGGGTTCGCCCTGCTGCTGCTCGATCCCGAGCTCGTCATCGCCGAAGCCAATCCCGCGGCCGAGGAAATGCTCGGCCGCAGCGCGCACCGGCTGGTCGGCTGCCGCCTGTTCGAGGTAGTGGGCATCGACGATCCCCGCGTCACCGCGCATTCGCAAGGCGACAGCGCCCCGCTGATCGCGCGCGGCGTGACCATGCGCGCGGGGGCCGATGAGCGACGGGTCAACCTGACGATGTCGCCGCTCCCGACGCACTCCGGCTGGCGGGTGGTGACCCTGTCGGACGCGGGGCAGGAGGAAATGGTGGAGCCCGACCGGGCGCCCTCCGGCCTCAGCGCCCCGGCGGTGCTCGCGCACGAGATCAAGAACCCGCTCGCCGCGATCCGCGGGGCGGGACAACTGATCGCCCGCAAGCTCGCCGACAAGGATCGTCCGCTGGCCGATCTCATCGCCGCAGAGGTCGCCCGCATCGCCTCGCTGATCGACCGCATGCAACGCATCGGTGCGCGCAGCGCCGAGCCCAACGCGCCGCTCAACCTCCACGAGGCGGTGCGCCACGCCATCGCCACGGTGCGCGGCGCGGGGCTGGGCGGGGTAGAACTTGTCGAGGAATTCGATCCCTCGCTGCCGCCCGTGCTCGGCAACCGGGAGGCGCTGGAGCAGGTCGTGATCAACCTCCTCGCCAACGCGCGCGATGCGTCCAGCGGCGCGGCCGAGCCGAAAGTAACCGTGCGCACGCGCTACGTCAGCGGGCTCATTTTCAACGCGATCCGGCCGGGCCGGTCGGTGCGCCTGCCGATCGAGCTGACCGTAACCGACAACGGCCCCGGCATCGCGCCGGAACTGCGCGACCATGTGTTCGAACCGTTCGTCAGCAGCAAGAAGGGCGGGCAGGGCCTCGGCCTCGCGCTGGTCCACCGTCTGGTGCGCGAGATGGAGGGCCGCGTCGCCCACGAGCGCGACGCCAAGGCCGGGCTCACCCATTTCCGCATCAACCTGGCCGTCGCGAGGTAAGGAGCTTCGATGAGCAAGACCGTTCTGCTGGTCGAGGACGACGCGGCGATCGCCACCGTCATCCGCGCCGCGCTGGAGGACGAGGGATTCGCGGTCGAGCGGACCGACTCCATCGCCGGCCGCGACCGCTTGCTCGGGCAGGGCGCGTATGCGGTGATGCTGACCGATGTCGTGCTGGCGGACGGCGACGGCATCGGCAGCCTGGCCGGCGTCAAGGCGTCGCATCCCGACCTGCCGATCATCGTCCTGTCGGCACAGAACACGCTCGACACCGCGGTGCGCGCGACCGAGATCGCGGCGTTCGAATATTTCCCCAAGCCGTTCGATCTCGAGGAACTGGTTCGCGCGGTGATCCAGGCCGCGGGGCAGCGCGAAGGCGCCCCGCCGGCGGTCGAGGAGAGCGGGGAAGGGCTGCCCCTCGTTGGCCGCAGCCAGGCGATGCAGGGCGTCTATCGCATGATCACCCGCGTCCTGCGCAACGATCTCACCGTCCTGATCCTCGGCGAATCGGGCACCGGCAAGGAGCTGGTAGCCGAAGCGATCCACCAGCTCGGCCATCGCCGCTCCGGGCCCTTCGTGGCGGTCAACGCTGCCGCGATCCCGCACGAGCTCCTCGAAAGCGAGCTGTTCGGGCACGAGAAGGGCGCGTTCACCGGCGCGATCGGCCAGGCGATCGGCAAGTTCGAGCAGGCCAACGGCGGCACGCTGTTCCTCGACGAAATCGGCGACATGCCCGCCGCCGCGCAGACGCGCTTGCTGCGCGCGCTGCAATCGGGACGCATTCGCCGCGTCGGGGGGCGGCAGGAAATCGCGGTCGACGTCCGCATCCTTGCCGCCACCAACCGCGACCTCGCGCCCATGATCGCCGCGGGTACGTTCCGCGAGGACCTGTACTATCGCCTCGCCGTGGTGCCGATCGAGCTGCCGCCCCTGCGCGATCGGCGGGACGACATCGGCGCGCTGGCGCGGCACTTCCTCGGCCAGGCCGCCGCGGACGGCCTCCCGCGCCGCCGGATCGATCCAGGCGCCGCCGCCGCGCTCGAACAGAGGCCGTGGCGCGGCAACGTCCGCGAGCTGCGCAACGCGGTCTACCGGCTGGCGCTGATGGCGCGCGAGGAGTCGATCGATCGCGACACTGTCGAGACCGTGCTCGGCACCGCGACGAGCGAAAGCACCGCGCCGCCCGCAGGGTTTGCGGGCGCGCTCGAGACTTGGCTGCGCGATGCGCGCCCGGCGGAGGGGCGGCTCTACGACGCCGCGATCGCCGAGTTCGAACGCCCGCTGTTCGCCCACGCGCTGGCGGAGACCGGCGGCAACCAGTTGCGCGCCGCGCGGCTGCTCGGCATCAACCGCAACACGCTGCGCAAGCGGCTGACCGACCTCGGACTCGACCCGGACGCCTGCGCGCGCCGCATCTGACCGGTTCGGCAAGTGGGCGAAAACTGCTTGCATATTTGCAACAGCGCAGTTGTAACCACGCAACGATGGCTTCCTCGCCGCCTACCGACATGACCGCCCGACCTGCCCGGCGAAGCCCGCGCTGGTGGCGCCGCTTCATGGTCGCGAGCCGGCGGGCGAATTTCTACCTGATCCTCGAGATCGTCGCGACGCTGGCCTTCCTGCCGATGGTCTGGGTGACCTGGTTCACATTCAGCGCCCCGCCGACCGAAGGCCAATTGTTGCCTTCGCGTCAGGTCGCACTGTTGCTGATCGGCACACTGGTTCCGGCGATGACGCTATTGGTCCTGATGGGAAGACGGCTGGCGCTGCGGCGGGCGGAAGGCGGAACCGCTCGGCTGCACGTGCGGCTGGTTTTCTTCTTCTCCCTAATCGCCGCGATTCCGACCCTGCTGGTCGTGGGTTTCGCCGCGATCCTGTTCCAGTCGGGCGTGGATTTCTGGTTCTCCGACAATTCGCGCGGCGTGATGCAGAACGCGAATGCCCTTGCACGCGGGTACTACGAGCAGAACCAGGTGCAGGTCGCCGACAACACGGTGTCGATGGCCAACGTGATGCAATACTACCTGCATCGCTATCCGCTCACCGACCCGACCGTGACCGAGGTCTACAGCCTGCAGGTCAAGCAGCTCGAACTCAACGAATCCGCTATCCTTCAGCAGGTCGCCGACGGATCGTTCCGTCTCGCCGCGGTCAGCAACATCAGCTCCGACGAGCGAGTCACCAAGGTCGCCGCAGCCGCGGTTCCCGAGTTGAGGGCCGGCAACCCGATTTACGTGTCGGGCGATCCGATCCGTATCGAAGCCGTCGCCGCGATCGACCTCAAGGCGGGTGTGTTCCTGTATGCGGCGCGCAACACCGAGGCGACGAGCTTCAGCCAGTGGTCTCGCGCGCAATCGGTTGTCGCATCGTACGACGAATTGGCGAAGCGCGCACGTGCCATCCAGTTGCGCTTCAACCTCGCACTCTTCTTTGTCAGCCTGATGCTGGTCGGCCTCGCGGTATGGTTCGCACTCCGCTTTGCGGACCGCCAGGTGAGACCGCTCACCGAACTGGTCTCAGCCGCTCGCAAGGTCGGCGCGGGCAACTTCAAGGTCCGCGTCGAAGGCCGCACCGGGCCCGACGAGATCGGCATGCTCAACCGCGCGTTCAATCGGATGGCGGGGCAGATCGAGCAACAGACTGCCGCCCTCATCGGTGCCAACCGCCAGCTCGACGAACGGCGCGCATTCATCGAGGCGGTGGTGGAATCGATCTCGGCCGGCATCGTCACCGTGGACCGCGAAGGGCGCGTGCTGCTGATGAACAGCTCGGCGCAGGAGCTGCTGCTCGGCGAGAAGGGGCCGGTGCCCGCGGGCCTGATGCTGGTCGATCTCGCGCCGCAGTTCGCCTCGGTCAGCGATGCCAGCGTGACCGGCGGCATCGTCAACTGGACCAAGAACGGCGAGCTTCTGACCCTCGCGGTCAAGGTCGGCAACGCGCCCGAGGGACGGGTGATTACCTTCGAGGACATCACCCGCCAGATCCTCGACCAGCGCCAGGCCGCGTGGTCCGACGTCGCCCGCCGCATCGCGCACGAGATCAAGAACCCGCTCACCCCGATCCAGCTCGCCACCGAACGGTTGAAGCGGCGCTACCGCAAGCAGATCGAACAGGACGGCGAGCTGTTCGACGAGCTTACCAGCACGATCGTCCGCCAGGTCGGCGACTTGCGCAAGATGGTCGACGAGTTCTCCAGTTTCGCGCGCCTGCCCAAGCCGGTGTTCCGGCCCGAGGATGCGCACGATCTCGTCAAGCAGGCGCTGTTCCTGCAGGAAGTCGGCCACCACGAGATCGACTACCGGCTCTCGTCCGACAGCGATGCCCAGGTCCTCATCGCCTGCGACCGCCACCAGTTTGGACAGGCGATGACCAACGTCCTCAAGAACGCGGCCGAGGCGATCGAGGCGCGCGCGCGTGGCGCTGAGCCCGATTTCCGCGGCCGCATCCTCGTCACGCTCGAAACCACGCCCGACACCCTGGCGGTGACGGTGGAGGACAACGGCGTCGGCCTGCCGCAGGACCGCGAGCGGATCGTCGAACCTTACGTCACCACCCGCGAGAAGGGCACCGGCCTCGGCCTCGCGATCGTCAACAAGATCGTCGAGGAGCACGGGGGCGAAATGACCTTCGCAGGCGCACCGGGCGGGGGAACCCGGGTGAGCTTGCGTTTCGCGCGCGATCCGCTCTCCGCGGGCGCGGTGGCCGCTGAATGATGACCCGAAAGGACTTCCCCTAGATGGCGCTCGATATCCTGATCGTCGACGACGAACGCGACATTCGCGAGCTGGTCGCCGGCGTGCTCAGCGACGAAGGCTACGAATGCCGCACCGCCGGCGACAGCACCTCCGCGCTCGCGGCGGTCGACGCGCGCCGGCCGAGCCTGGTGCTGCTCGACGTGTGGCTGCACGGCAGCCAGATGGACGGGCTCGAGGTGCTCGACGAAATCAAGAAGCGCGAGCCCGAGCTGCCGGTGATCATCTTCTCCGGCCACGGCAACATCGACACCGCGGTCTCGGCGGTCAGCCGCGGGGCGATGGACTTCATCGAGAAACCGTTCGAGGCCGAAAAGCTTCTCCTCCTCGTCCAGCGCGCGACCGAGACCGAGCGGCTGCGGCGGGAGAACAGCCGTCTGCGCGAAGGCTTCGCACGTGGCGAGGAATTCACCGGCAACTCCGCCGCGATCAACACCGTGCGCGCCACTCTCAAGCGGGTCGCCACCACCGGCAGCCGGGTGATGATCACCGGACCCGGCGGCTCGGGCAAGGAAGTCGCCGCGCGTCTGCTCCACGCCTGGAGCAACCGCGCCGACCACGGCTTCGTGATCGTCAATTCGGCGCGCATCACCCCTGAGCGGTTCGAGCAGGAGCTGTTCGGCGAGGAAGCCGACGGCAAGCTGCTGCGCCCCGGCCTGCTGGAGATGGCCGACGGCGGAACGCTCTACCTCGACGAAGTGGCCGACATGCCGCTATCCACCCAGGCCCGCATCCTGCGCGTGCTGACCGAGCAGAGC
>JAEWKG010000334.1 GCA_023386135.1 Pseudomonadota bacterium
CGTTACGGCCTAGGCGTCAGCCGCGCGGGCCGCTGGTGCCGCGCGTTTCGGGCTCGCTGCCGCGCGCGGTGTCCTCCATGTCGCGCTCGCTGCGTTGCGGGCTCTTGATCTTGCCGTGGTCCTCGCCGGCCTGGTCGGCGGGCGAGCGGCTCTCGGGCTGGGTCAACAGGTTCATCGCGGTTTCTCCTTCGCCCCATCAACGGGCGAGGCTCGCGATCTATCCCCGCTCCGCCGTGGCGGTGCGCAGCTTGGGCGTGAAGTCGAGCTCGGCATCCTCGCGGATCGCGGCGCGGAATTCGTCGCGTTTCTCGTGGATCGAAGCGATCACCGGCCCCATCGCCACGCCGAGGTCGACCAGCACCGCCTCGGATAGCTGCAGCGAGCTTTCCAGCGTCTCGGGCACCGCCAGGCTCGCTCCGGCGCGGTAAAGCGCGGTGGCGTGGGCGAGGTCGCGGGCGCGGGCGATAATGGTGAGGTCGGGGTAGGCCTTGCGCAGCCGGGTGGTGAGGCGCTGCACCAGCACCGGCTCGTCCATCGTCAGCACCACCGCAGGCGCGGTCTCCACGCCCAGCCGTTCGAGCCCGCGCGCGGCGTCGCCGAAGGTCGCGTGATAACCGTCGCTGCGCGCCTGGGTGACGAGATCGGCGTCGCTGTCGATGGCGACGTAGCTCTTGCCGTGAACGGTCAGCATGTCCGCCACCAGCCGCCCGACCCGGCCCGCGCCGACGATGATCGGCAGTGGCGCGCCGCGCTCGGCCTCGGGCAGCGCGGGAGCCGGCTCCACCCGCCGCCCGACCGAACGGCCGACCATCGCCAGCAGCGGCGTCACGGTGAGGCCGATCGCGGTCACCACCTGCCAGAACTGCGCGGTCTCGGGCGCGATCACCCTCGCGGCGGTCGCGGCACTGAGCACGATCAGCGTCGTCTCGCTGGGGGACGCCATCAACATCCCCGTCTCCGCCGCGGTACTGCGCCGCGCTCCCATCAGGCGGAGGAGCACGCCGGTGACCAGCGCTTTCACCGCCAGCACGCCGACCACCGCCAGCGCGATGGACCCGAGGTTGGCGGCGACCATCGCGAGGTCCACGCTCATGCCGACGGTGATCAGGAACACGCCCAAGGCGAGGCCCTTGAATGGCTCGATGATCCCCTCAACCTCGCCGTGGTACTCGGTCTCCGCGATCAGCAGCCCGGCGATCAGCGCGCCGACGATCGGCGACAGGCCGGCGGCCGCGGTTGCGAGGCTGGCGCCGATCACCACGAGCAGGCTGGCGGCGAGGAACAGCTCGGGGCTCTTGGTCCGCGCGGCCTGCGCGAACAGGCGGGGGAGGGCAAACCGGCCAGCGACCAGCAGGACGCCGATCACCAGCGCGCCCTGCCACAGCGTGCGGACCAGGCCGCCCATCCCATCCGCCTGCGCGTGCGGGGCGAGTGCGCCGAGGATGAAGATGATCGGCACGATGGCGATGTCCTCGAACAGCAGCATCGACAGCGCCGCCCGCCCGACCGGGCTGGTCGTGCCGGAGATCGGCAGGACGATCGCGGTCGAGGACAGCGCGAGCGCGAAGCCCAGCGCCAGCGCGCCGGTCGCGCCCTGGCCGAACCCGGCGAGCGCCGCGGCGAGCAAGGCGCCGATGATCAGCAGCTCGAGCGCGCCCAGCCCGAACACCAGTTTGCGCATGGTCCACAGGCGGTTGAACGACAGCTCCAGCCCGATGGTGAACAGCAGCAGCACGATCCCGAACTCGGCGAACGGCTCGAGCGCGTGGGGATCGGTGATGGTGAAGTGGAACAGCCACGGCTGCGCCGGCACCAGCCGGCCGAGCCCGAACGGGCCGACCAGGATGCCGATCAGGATGAAGCCGATCACCGGCGTGATGCGGAATCGGTGGAACACCGGGATGACGATCCCGGCGGCGCCGAGGATCACCAGCGCGTCCGACAGCATGGTGGCGTTGGCGATCTCCGCGGCCATCAGATTGCGCCCACCTCTGGTTGGACCTGGCACGCAGAACGGCCGGACAAACTCTGTGACTTTGCGGGTGATCGTGTTGATTTCGCGCGATTGATTTTCGGACCGGTGTGACTTTGCCGAATCGCGAAAGCCACACCCCGCGTGGCGTTCCAGCGGGAAGAGTTTTGGACGGGGTGGTCAAGGCACACGGACATCATGCCTGACTGCTAGACGAACCTTGCCGTTGTAGGACACCCCTGTTCGGGAGTTTTCTCGAGTCCACTCGCTGCAAAGCCCCCGCTGGTGTAGGGTCGCGCCATGCAAGCGCCCGATGTGATCGTGGTCGGCGGCGGCCCCGCGGGAATGATGACCGCCCTGCTGCTCGCGCGGGCGGGCGTGCGGGTGCTGGTGCTCGAGAAGCACGCCGATTTCTTCCGCGATTTCCGCGGCGACACCGTCCACCCATCGACGATGGAGATCCTGAGCGAGCTCGGCTTGCTGGATGAATTCCTCAAGCGGCCCCACAACTGCATCGACCGGGCGGAGATCGCCTGGAACGGCCGCCAAATGGTGATCGGCGACCTCTCGCACCTGGCGATGCCCGCGCCGTTTATCGCGATGATGCCGCAGTGGGATTTCCTCGACTTCGTACGCGACCATGCGGAGCGGTTGCCCGGGTTCGCGTTGCGGATGGAGGCGCCGGTCGAGGCGTTCGTCGAAGAAGCCGGCCGCGTCATCGGCGTGCGCCTTCGCGGCGGTGAGGATTTGCGCGCGAGCAAGCTGGTGATCGCCTGCGACGGCCGCGCTTCGATCGCGCGCACGCTGCTGCCGCTCGAGAACCTCGGCGCACCGATCGACGTGTTCTGGTTCGCGGTGCCCAAATCGCATGCCGACACGGCATTGCGCGGGAGCGTCGAGGGCAACCGGCTAATCGTGATGATCGACCGCGGCGACTATTGGCAATGCGCTTTCGTGATCGCCAAGGGCGGGGCGGAGGCGATCAAGGCGCGCGGGATCGAGGCTTTCCGTGCCGACGTGCGCGCCGCCGCGCCCGACCTGCCCGATCTCGCCGCGGCCCTGCCCGGTTGGGACAAGGTCAGCCTGCTGTCGGTCTCGCTCGATCGGCTGACCGAATGGTCGCGTCCCGGCCTGCTGGCGATCGGCGACGCGGCGCACGCGATGAGTCCGGTCGGCGGGATCGGCATCAACCTCGCGATCCAAGACGCGGTCGGCACCGCAAACTTTCTCGCCGCCCCGCTAGCGGCGGGGCGCGATGTCGATGCGCTGCTGCCGCGCATCCAGCAGCGCCGGCTGCTGCCGACGCGGATCATCCAGGGTGCACAGCGCGCGGTGCACGAAAACCTGCTGCGCCCGGTGATTTCGGGCACGCGCAGCCTGCCGCAGGAGCCGCCGCTGGTGATGCGGATCCTCGACCGCTATCCGCTGCTCCGCCGCATCCCCGGCTGTTTCATCGGCCACGGCGTGCGTCAGGAGCATGTCCGCTCGCCGGCGAAGCGCTAGTCGAACAGCGCGTCGATGTCGTTGCCGTTGGCGGCGAGGATGCGTTCGACGCGCTGGCGGCCGCGGTAGTAGACGAGCGCCGGATGAGTCTGGCCGTTCGCTTCGAGTTTCGCGACGTCGGCGTCCGACAGGCTGCTCTCCTGCGCGACATGGTCGGCGTAGCCTTCGACCAGCCACTGCGGCGCGAGAATGGATTTGATGGGGCCGTAGCGGCGGCGGATAATGCCGTGGGTGAACTCGTGCGCGAGCACCGCCGATAGCGTTCGCTTGTTGCCGACGGTCGCGCCGTTGCGCACGCGGTCGGCGCCGATGTCGGCGTCATTGACGATCACGGCCTTGGTGATCGGACGGGTGAGCGCGAAGCCGCCCGCGCTGGTGTTGGCGAGCCACAGCCAGCGCCACCCGCCGTCGGTCAGGAAGATCGGCCGCTGCTCGTTGGGGCCCGCGATCGGACTCTGCTTGAGCAGCGCGTGCGATCGCGCCGCCACGCGGTCGAGCCCGGGCCGGTCGATCGGCCGTTCCGACCACACCGGCCCGATCGCGCTCGATGCGTGATAGGGGAACGCCAGCAGTTGCGGCGCGAGAACCGGCGAGGCGAGCAGTACGGCGAGCGCGCTCAGCATAACGCCCCACCGCCCGCCGAACCAGCGGGCCACGGTCAGGCGGCCATTGCCTTTTCGAGGTTCTCGACGATCGCCTCGAAGAACTGCTCGGTGGTCATCCACGCCTGTTCGGGGCCGATGAGGAGCGCGAGGTCCTTGGTCATCTTGCCGCTCTCGACCGTCTCGATGCAGACGCGCTCGAGTGTCTCGGCGAACTTCTGCACCTCGGGGGTGCCGTCGAACTTGCCGCGGTAGTAGAGGCCGCGGGTCCAGGCGAAGATGCTGGCGATCGGGTTGGTGCTGGTCGCCTTGCCCTGCTGGTGCTGGCGGTAGTGGCGGGTGACGGTGCCGTGCGCGGCTTCCGCTTCGACCGTCTTGCCATCGGGAGTGAGCAGGACCGAGGTCATCAGGCCGAGGCTGCCGAAGCCCTGCGCCACCTGATCCGACTGCTCGTCGCCGTCGTAGTTCTTGCACGCCCACACGAACTTGCCCGACCACTTGAGCGCGCTCGCGACCATGTCGTCGATCAGGCGGTGCTCGTAGACGATGCCGGCGGCCTTGAACTTCTCGGCAAAGCCTTCGGTGTCGAACACTTCCTGGAACAGGTCCTTGAAGCGGCCGTCGTAGGCCTTGAGGATGGTGTTCTTGGTGCTGAGGTAGACCGGCCAGCCGAGGTTGAGGCCGTAGTTGAAGCTCGAACGCGCGAAGTCGCGGATCGAATCGTCGAGGTTGTACATCGCCATCGCAACGCCGCCGCCGGGGAAGTTGAACACCTCGCGGTCGATCACCTGGCCGTCGGCGCCTTCGAACACCAGCCGCAGCTTGCCGGGGCCGGGGACCACGAAGTCGGTGGCGCGGTACTGGTCGCCGAACGCGTGACGGCCGACCACGATCGGGTCGGTCCAGCCGGGGATCAGGCGGGGGACGTTCTGGATCACGATCGGTTCGCGGAAGATCGTGCCGCCGAGGATGTTGCGGATGGTGCCGTTGGGGCTCTTCCACATCGACTTGAGGTGGAATTCCTCGACCCGCGCCTCGTCGGGCGTGATCGTCGCGCACTTCACCGCGACGCCGTACTTCTTGGTCGCTTCGGCCGAATCGATCGTGATCTGGTCGTCGGTCTCGTCGCGCTTCTCGACCGAGAGATCGTAATACTTCAGGTCGATGTCGAGGTAGGGGAGGATCAGCCGCTCGCGGATCCACTGCCAGATGATGCGGGTCATCTCGTCGCCGTCCATTTCGACGACGGGGTTCGCTACCTTGATCTTTGCCATGTCGGTCCTGCTGCGTGAAAGAGTTGGCGGCGCTTTAGCAGGGCGAGACGGGGGTGCAAGGGCGGCCCCGAAACGCGAAAGGCGCCGCTTTCGCGACGCCTCTCAGGTCCTCATGGTGGGCGTAGCAAGGATTGAACTTGCGACCCCTACGATGTCAACATAGTGCTCTACCACTGAGCTATACGCCCGCACCATGAGATGCCGGTGTCCCCGGCGAGGCGGCCATGTAGCGGCCACCTGAACGCTTCGCAAGAGGGCTAGAGCCGCGCCGCTTCCTCGGTGCGGAACACGCGGTCGACCTCCATCACCAGGTCCTTGAGATGGAACGGTTTCGACAGCACCTTGGCGCGCGGCTGCTCGCGGCTGGCCTTCAATGTGACCGCGGCGAATCCGGTGATGAACATGACCTTCGTCGCCGGGCTCACCTCGTTGCAGCGCTGGGCGAGCTCGATTCCGTCCATCTCGGGCATGACGATGTCCGACAGCAGCAGATCGAAATGCTCGGCTTCGAGCAGCGGCAGCGCCTCCGTGCCGCGATCGACCGCAACCACCGCGTAACCGGCGTTTTCGAGCGCGCGGGCGAGATAGGTGCGCATTGCCTCCTCGTCTTCGGCGAGAAGGATGCGGATCGGGGAAGGCTCGTTCATTCCTCTGCCCATAGCGCAGGGCGCTTAAGAAATCTTTGGCGCAAATGCCGGCGGCTCGCTTTGACACAGGCGAGAGGGCGCTTACTTGTTTGCCAATGACAAACGCTGGCGAAGAGCTCGGGCAGGGCGGGGGGCTGATCCCCGGCACCGGCTTGCCGGCCTTCACCCTGCGCCTCGCGCC
>JAEWKG010000336.1 GCA_023386135.1 Pseudomonadota bacterium
CGTCGATCTTGAGGTCCTTGTCCTCGATCTGCACGTCGACCTCGTCGGGCTCGGGCAGGACCGCGACGGTCGCGGCGGAGGTGTGGATGCGCCCCCCGCTTTCGGTCACCGGCACCCGCTGGACGCGGTGAACGCCGCTCTCGAACTTCAATTTGGCGAACACGCCCGAGCCGGCGACGTTGGCGACGATTTCCTTGAACCCGCCGATGTCGGAGGCGTTCATGCTGACCGGCTCGACCCGCCAGCCCTGCTCGGCGGCGAAACGCTCGTACATGCGGTATAGGTCGGCCGCGAACAGCGCCGCCTCGTCACCGCCGGTGCCGGCGCGGATTTCGAGCATCGCCGGCTTCGCATCGGCGCTATCGCGCGGGAGCATGGCGATCGACAGCGAGCGCTCCGCCTCGGGCAGCTCGGCGCGCAGGCGCATCGCCTCTTCCTCGGCGAGCTGGCGCATTTCGGGATCGGCATCGTCGAGCGCCTCGAGCTCGGCCAGCTCCCCGCGCATCGTCCGCACCGCTTCGGCAGTGCGCGCGACCGGTTCGAGCTCGGCATAGTCGCGGCTGGCGGCGACGAACTCCGCGCCCTCCAGCGTGCCCGAAGCGAGCCGCGCCTCGAGTTCGCTGAAGCGGTGCAGGATTTGTTCGAGCCTTTCGGCGGGGATGGTCATTGCGCGTCGAGATTGAGACGAAAGTCGACGGGGTACCCTTCTGGCGTGCGCTCCGTGAAGCTCCCGCTGTGAAAGCGAAACAAAAGCGCGTGCACGAACTTACCTATGTGCCTCGGATTCGTCTTAAAGTCCGAAGGTCCCTTGAAATTCACGAGCATCGACCTCGGATTTGACGAGCCATCATCGCGCACGATGATAATCATCGCTCCAGACGCTTGAGCCCGTTCAAACTGCTTACGGAACCCCGCTTTAGAGAATTTGAAGCTGGTATCGAACTCGACGATGGCTCGGTGCCAGTAGGCGCTATCCATATCATTGAGGACGCCACGACTTTCTCGGCGAACATAAGCAAGGAGCGCCGCGGCCTTCGGGGCTGCTTCGACGCTCTCTGCAAGCACTACTATCGGGTTCGTGGACTGTCGCTCCCCCACCAACATCGCCAGCCGCTCGATCCCTGCCGCCCAGCCGACCGCTGGGGTATGCGAACCGCCGAGGGTTTCGATCAGCCCGTCGTAGCGGCCGCCGCCCAGCACCGTGCCTTGCGCGCCGAGGCGATCGGTGACGAACTCGAATGCGGTGTGGCGGTAGTAGTCGAGGCCGCGCACGAGAGCCGGGTTTCGCTCCCACGCCACGCCGGCGGCACCGAGGCCTTCGCACACCTTGGCGAAGTAGTCCTGCGCCTCGACCGAGAGGAAATCGTCGATCTTCGGCGCGTCGCCGACGAACGCCTGGTCGCGCGGATCCTTGCTGTCGAGGATGCGCAGCGGGTTCTTGTCGAGGCGTTCCTGCGAGTCCTCGCTCAGTTGCCCACGCACCCCGGCGAAATGCTCGACCAGCGCGCTGCGCCACGCCTCGCGGCTGTCGCCGTCGCCGAGCGTGTTCAATTGCAGCGCCACCCCATCCGCGATGCCGAGCTCCTTCAGGAGCTGATCGGCCATCGCCAGCAGCTCGACATCGGCCTGCGGCTCGGCGGCGCCGATGATCTCGGCGTCGAGCTGGTGGAACTGGCGGTAGCGGCCCTTCTGCGGGCGCTCGTAGCGAAACAGTGGGCCGTGCGTGGCGACCTTCAGCGGCGCGTACTGCTGCCAGCCGTCGGTCAGGTAGGCGCGCGCGATCCCGGCGGTGAATTCGGGCCGCAGGGTCAGGCTCTCGCCGCCGCGGTCCTCGAAACTGTACATCTCCTTCGAGACAACATCGGTGGTCTCGCCGATCGAACGGCTGAATACCTCGGTCCGCTCGAACACCGGCATCTCGATGCGGCGGAAGCGGTAGAGTTTCCGAATACGCTCGAACGTCTCCACGACATACGCGAACGCCTCGGCGTCCGCGCCGAAGATGTCCTGGGTGCCGCGGATGGCTTGCGGGGTTTTCTGGCTCATTGCGCGGCGCGCACTAGCGGGTTCGCATCATCGGCGAAAGTCGCTCGTCGAACGGCGGGTTGCGCGCCCGCGAGGGTTCGCCCAGAGACTGCGGCCATGATTAATCGCATCGCCCTCCTCCCGCTCCTCGCCCTCGCTCTCGCCACCCCCGCTGTCGCTCAGGAGAGCAATCGCTCGATGCCGGTCGCCACCGCGCTCACCAACGCGACCCCGCTGCCCGCGGACACCCCGTGGCCGGGCGGCACGATCGACCTCGCCATCGACGCCAGCGACACCAAGCGCGGCCTCTACCGCGTGACCGAGACGATCCCGGTCCCCGCGGGCACCACCGAGCTGACGCTGCTCTATCCCGAGTGGCTCCCCGGCAACCACGCCGCGCGCGGGCCGATCGCGCAAGTCTCGGACATCCACTTCCTGGTCGACGGCAAGCCGGTGGCGTGGAAGCGCGATCCGCTCGACGTGTTCGCCTTCAAGGTGACGCTCCCTAAGGGCGCGAAAAACGTCGTCGCCAAGTTCGTCCACACCTCGCCGCTGCAATCCTCCGAGGGGCGCATCACCATGACGCAGGAGATGCTCAACCTGCAGTGGGAGAAGATGAGCTTCTATCCCGCAGGCCACTACACACGCCGGATCGCGGTGCGGCCGAAGGTGACCTTCCCCAGGGACTGGAAGGCTTACACCGCGCTCGACGGCCAGAAGCGCGCCGGGGATACGGTGACCTGGGCGCCGACCGATTACGAGACGCTGGTCGATTCGCCGATCTTTGCCGGGATCAACGCGCAGAGCTGGGACATCGGCCAGGACGTGCGGCTCGACGTGGTGGCCGACAAGCCGACCCAGCTCGCGCTCGCGCCGCAGAACCTGCAGTCGTTCAAGAACCTGATCAACGAGGCCGACGCGCTGTTCGGCGCGCGGCACTTCGATCACTACGACATGCTGCTCGCGCTGACCGACCGGATGGGCGGGATCGGGCTCGAGCATCATCGCTCTGCGGAAAACCAGTACGAGCCCGATGCCTTCGTCAAATGGGACGAGATGGATTGGGACCACAATGTCGTCAGCCATGAATTGGTGCACAGCTGGAACGGCAAGTTCCGCCGCCCGGCGGACCTCTGGACCCCCGACTACCGGACCCCGATGCAGGGCTCGCTGCTGTGGCTCTACGAAGGGCAGACCCAGTTCTGGGGCTACGTCCTCGCCGCGCGGTCGGGGATCCAGAAGAAGGATACCATTCTCGGCACCCTGGCGCGCAACGCCGCGACCTATTCCGAAGGCCAGCCGGGCCGCGAGTGGCGCGACGTGGGCGACACCACCAACGATCCGATCGTGAATGCCCGCCGACCGCATCCCTATCCGTCGCTCCAGCGCAGCGAGGACTACTACGTCGAAGGCGCGCTGACCTGGCTCGAGGCGGACCAGATCATCCGCCAGGGCACCGGCGGTGCCAAGGGCCTCGACGATTTCGCCAAGGCGTTCTTCGGCATGCGCAACGGCGATTGGGGCGAACTGACCTATACCTTCGGCGACATCGTGAGCGCGCTGAACGGCGTCTACCCCTACGATTGGGCGGGCTTCCTCACCACCCGCCTGCTGACACCCAACCAGCCCGCGCCCACCAGGGGGATCGAGATGGCGGGCTACCAGCTGGTCTGGCGCGACACGCCGAACCCCTACGACAAGGGCGTGATGGACAACGGCAAGGGCCTGGACCTCACCTATTCGCTGGGCTTCAACCTCGACAAGGACGGCAAGGTCACCTCGGCGCGGTGGGACGGGCCGGCGTTCAACGCGGGGCTCGTCAGCACCTCGCAAATCGTCGCGGTCAACGGCGAGGCCTACTCGGCGGACGTAATGAAGGCGGCGGTCACCGCGGCAGCGAACTCGAAGGCGCCCATCCAGCTGCTGGTCAAGCGCGGCGACAACTACGCCACCGTGCCGGTCGATTACCACGGCGGCCTGCGCTACCCCTGGCTGGTGCCGAGCGGCACGGGCGAGCAGCCGCTCGACCGCCTGCTCGCGCCGCGCACCGCACGGTAGCTCGGGGTGGCGCGCGATGCGTCGCGGGCGGCAAAGAAAGCCGCCAAGATCGGCAATCGGCTTGCCCCGCCGCGCTTCCTCCTGTTCCTCGGCGCGCTCGTCGCGGCATATTTCGCGCACCGACAGTGGCTGCCGTCGGACGACTGGCGCGACGGGGCGGCGATGGCGTTCGACGCGGCGGCGCTGGTGTTCCTGGTCTCGCTCGTGCCGCTGCTGCGTCAGTGCAATGCCGAGCGGCTGCGCCGGCACGCCGCCGATAACGACACCAACCGCGGCCTGATCCTGATCTTCACCTCGCTGCTGGCGGTGGTGGCGATGGCCGCGATTACCGGCGAGCTCAAAGACGCGCAGGCGGGTGACTGGGTCGCCATCGTCAAGCTGGTCGTCACGCTGCTGCTGATCTGGGCGTTCGCCAACAGCATCTACGCGTTGCACTACGCGCACAGCTATTACGCGGCGGACGAGGGCAGCGGGAAGGACGTCGGCGGTATCGACTTCCCCGGCACTCCGGAGCCCGATTATTGGGACTTCGCTTACTTCGCCTTCACCCTCGGCATGACGTTCCAGACTTCGGACGTCGACGTGACCTCGCGCGGCGTGCGCAAGGTGATGCTGTTCCATTGCTTCGCGGCATTCATCTTCAACATCGGGGTGATCGCGTTCACCATCAACGTGCTGGGCGGGGCGTCCTGACGCTTACGTGTTGCGGCGCAGCATGAGCGGTCCTAAGGGCCCGCGCCATGCAAATCTCCAAGATTCCCGTGGGCGACAATCCGCCCGAGAGCCTCAACGTCATCATCGAAGTGCCCACCGGCGGCGAGCCGGTGAAGTACGAATTCGACAAGGAGAGCGGGGCGCTGTTCGTCGACCGCATCCTCCACACCCCGATGCGCTACCCGGCGAACTACGGCTTCGTGCCGCACACGTTGTCGGACGACGGCGACCCGCTCGATGCACTGGTGATCAGCCGCAGCCCTTTCATCCCCGGCTGCGTGGTCCGCGCACGTCCGATCGGCGTGCTCAACCTCGAAGACGAGCACGGCGGCGACGAAAAGCTGATCTGCGTGCCGGTCGACACCACCTTTCCGTATTACTCGGACGTCGGCGAGCGGCAGGACCTGCCCTCGATCGTGCTCCAGCAGATCGAGCACTTCTTCACCCATTACAAGGATCTGGAAGCCGAAAAGTGGGTCCGTGTGGGCAAATGGGGCGACGCGGCCGAGGCACGCAAGGTCGTGCTCGACTGCATCGAGCGGGCGAAACAGGCGGGGAAGTAGCATTAATCCCCTCTCCCCTTGAGGGAGAGGAAGGAGCCGCGCCAGCGGCGGAAGGAGAGGGGACCGCCGCCCAAGCGGCGGCTTGCGCCGCCGACCCCTCTCCCAACCCTCTCCCTCAAGGGGACAGGGCCAGAAACCTAGGCAGCCGCCACAGTCATCCCGTCGACCCGCAGCGTCGGCGCGTTGACCGAGCGCCAGGTTTCGAGGTCGTTCGCCGCCCGCAGCCCCGAGAACATCTCGATCAGATTCCCGGCCACGGTAAACCCCGCGATCGGACCGGCGAGCTTGCCGTCGACGATCCGACGCCCCGCGGCGCCGCGGCTGTAGTCGCCGGTCACCGGGTTGATCCCCTGGCCGATCAGGTAATCGACCAGCACGCCCTCGCGGATGTCGGCGATCAGTTCCCCCACCGACACTTCGCCGGCGAGAAGGTCCACATTGCTCGGGCTCACTCCCGGCGGCCCGCCGCCACCGCGCGAGGCGTGGCCGGTGAGCGGCAGGCCGAGCTGCGCGGCCGAAGCGACGTTGGTCAGCCAGCCGGTCACCCGCCCCTCTTCGACCAGCGCGCGCGGGACGCAGGCCACGCCTTCGCCGTCGAAGGGTCGCGAGCGCACGCCGCGAATCTTCCGCGGGTCCTCGACCACCCGGATGCCGGGCGCGAACAGCGCCTCGTCCTCGCGCCCGGCGAGGAAGCTCGCCTTGCGGGCAATCGCTGGCGCGGCCATCGCGCCGAGCAGGTGGCCGATCAGGCTGTTCGACACGCGCGGATCGAACACCACCGGCATCGCCCCGCTCGCCGGGGTCGTGGGCTGGAGCCGCCCCACCGCCCGCTCGCCCGCGAGCCGGCCGATTTCCGCCGGACTGACGAGATCGGCCATGTGGCGCGCGCTGCGCATGGCGTAGTCGCGCTGCATCGCCTCGCCCTCACCGGCGATCACGCTGGCCGAGAGCGCGTGCGTGGTGCCGGAATACGCCGCCGCGAAGCCGGTGCTGGTGACAAGCACCGATGTGCCGCACCCCGCCTGCGCGCTGCCGCCTTCGCTGTTCTTGACCCCGGCGACCGCGCGCGCCGCATCCTCGGCTTCCGCCGCGCGCTCGCGCAGCTCCTCGGGCGAGGGCTCGGCGCCGTCGTCGATGCCGAGATCGGGGAACGGCCCGCGCGCCAGAGCCGCCTCGGGGGCGAGGCCGGCGAAGGGGTCTTCGGGCGCATGCCGCGCCATCGCCACCGCGCCGCTGGCCAGTTCGGCCAG
>JAEWKG010000003.1 GCA_023386135.1 Pseudomonadota bacterium
GCCGCGGCCAGCGCGAATCGATGATCTATCTCGAGACCCCGCGCATCGACGCCAAGGAGCGCCGCGAGCTCGAGCGCGATCTCGCCGTCACCCTCGCCGATGTGCGCGCGGCCGTCGCCGACTGGCCGAAGATGCGCGCCGCGCTGCGCGCCGATGCCGATGCGGTTGAGGACCCGGAAGGCGCCGAGTTGCTGCGCTGGCTCGAAAGCGGGATGCTGACCCAGCTCGGCCACGTCACCCGCAATCGCGACGGCAGCCAGGCGGACATGCTCGGCATTTGCCGCAAGAGCGCCAAGGCGATCCTCGCGGATGCCTCGTTCGACCGCGCCTTCGCGTGGTTCGACCAGGGCGGCAAAGCCCTGCGCCAGCCGCTGATCGTCAAGGCCAACCGCCTGTCGAACGTCCACCGCCGGGTGCCGCTCGATCTGTTCATCGTGCCCCGGTACGACGGCAAGAAGCTCATCGCGCTGTCGGTCCATGCCGGCGTATGGACCAGCGCCTCCCTCGCTACCCCGCCCGCGCAGGTGCCGCGGCTGCGCGCCCAGCTCGCGCAGCTCAATGCCAAGTTCGGGTTCGATCCCGCGGGCCACACCGGCAAGGCGCTGGTTCACGCGCTCACCGCGCTGCCCCACGACCTGCTGATCGGGTTCGGCGACAGCGACATCGAGCGCGTCGCGACGACCATGATGAGCCTGGTCGACCGCCCGCGCCCGCGGCTGGTGCTGGTCGAGGCGCCGCTCTCCCGCCACCTGTTCGCGTTCGTGTGGATGCCGCGCGACATGGTTTCGACCCAGGTCCGCCTGCGCATCGAACGGCTGCTCGAAGAGGGCACCGACGCCCACGCGCTCGACTGGAGCCTGCAGGTGGAGGGCGGCAACCTCGCGCTGCTGCGCTACGTGCTCGACTATCGCGAGAGTGCCGGCACGCCCGACGCGGGTGCGATCGAGCGGCAGATCCAGACGCTGCTGCGCGGTTGGGGCGAAGCGGTCGAGAGCGAGCTCGCGGCCGAGGAAGAACCGGCCCGTGCCGCCGCCCTCGCCGGGCGCTACGCCGAGAGCTTCCCGCCGTCCTATCGCAACGCCTACGGCGCCGCCGAGGCCGCGCGCGACGTGCGCCGCCTGCGCCGGCTGGCCGCCCCCGAGAGCGGCGACGCGGGCGCGCGCGATGTGCGGTTGTACCAGCTGGGCGGCGACGAGGCCGGACGGCTGCGCCTGAAAGTGTACCAGCAGGACGGCACGCTGGCCCTGTCCGACGCGGTACCGGCGCTGGAGAACTTCGGCTTCCGCGTGCTCGAGGAACACCCCACGGTGCTCACCGGCGAGGGCACGCACCTCGGCACGATCCACGACTTCACCCTCGCGCTCGATAGCGGCGAGGGGCCTGCCGGCCTGCTCGACCGGGCGGCGCAGATCGAGGAGGCGATCGCCACCGTGCTCAACGGCGCGGCGGAGGACGATCCGTTCAACCGCCTCGTCACCGGCACCGCGCTGACCGCGCGCGAGGCGGACTGGCTGCGCGCGTTCTACCGCTACCTGCGCCAGGCCGGCATCGGCTTCACCATCGCCACCGTGGTCGACGCGCTGCGCCGCGCGCCGCAGGTCACTCGCCCGCTGGTCGCGCTGTTCGCCGCGCGCCACGACCCCGCCTTCACCGGCGACCGGGCGGCCGCCGAGACCGAGCAGACCGAGGCGATCCGCCGGGGGCTCAGCCAGGTCGCCGCGATCAACGACGACCGCCTGCTGCGGCTCTACCACGCGACCATCGACGCGGTCCTGCGCACCAACGCCTTCGCGCCCGCCGCGCGCGAAGCGCTGGCGTTCAAGCTCGACAGCGCGCTCGTTCCCGGGCTGCCCAAGCCGCTGCCGTGGCGCGAGATCTTCGTCTATTCGCGCCGGGTCGAGGGCATTCACCTGCGCGCCGGGCCGATCGCCCGCGGCGGCCTGCGCTGGTCCGACCGGCGCGACGACTTCCGCACCGAAGTGCTCGGCCTGATGAAGGCGCAGCGGGTCAAGAACGCGGTGATCGTGCCGACCGGGGCAAAGGGCGGGTTCTATCCCAAGCAGCTCCCCGACCCCTCGCGCGACCGCGAGGGCTGGGCGGCCGAGGGCAAGGCGAGCTACCAGCTGTTCATCCGCACGCTGCTGTCGATCACCGACAACATCGTCGGCGGCAAGGTCGTGCATCCTGACAGCGTTGTGATCCACGACGGCGAAGACCCGTATTTCGTGGTCGCCGCCGACAAGGGCACCGCGACCTTCTCCGACGTCGCCAACGCGATCGCTGAATCCCGAGACTTCTGGCTCGACGACGCCTTCGCCAGCGGCGGCTCGAAGGGCTACGACCACAAGGCGATGGGCATCACCGCCAAGGGGGCGTGGGTCTCGGTCCAGCGGCACTTCCTGGAAATGGGCGTCGACGTGCAGTCCGACCCGGTGCGCGTCGCGGGCTGTGGCGACATGTCGGGCGACGTGTTCGGCAACGGCATGCTCCTGTCGAAGAGCATCAAGCTGGTCGCCGCGTTCGACCACCGCCACATCTTCCTCGACCCCGATCCCGACGCGGCGAAGAGCTGGGCCGAACGCGCGCGCATGTTCGCGCTGCCGCGGTCGAGCTGGGAGGACTACAACCCCAAGCTGATCAGCAAGGGCGGCGGCGTGTTCGCGCGGTCATTGAAGACCGTCCCGCTGTCGAAGCAGGTGCGCGAAGTGCTCGGCATCGAGGCCACCGAGCTCGAGCCCGAGGCGTTGATCACCGCGATCCTCAAGGCGCCGGTCGACCTCTTATGGTTCGGCGGCATCGGCACCTACATCAAGGCCGCGGAGAACAACGCGCAGGTCGGCGACCCGGCGAACGATTCGCTGCGCATCGACGCCAGCGCTTTGCGCACCAAGGTGATCGGCGAAGGCGCCAACCTCGGCGTCACGCAGGCCGGGCGCATCGAGTTCGCCCTCAATGGCGGGCGGATCAACACCGACTTCATCGACAACTCGGCGGGCGTGAACTGCTCGGACAACGAGGTGAACATCAAGATCGCGCTCGCCGCCGCCAAGCGCGAAGGCAAGCTCACCGAGCCCAAGCGCGTCAAGCTGCTCGAATCGATGACCGACGAAGTCGGCGCGCTGGTGCTCGAGAACAACCGCCTGCAGGCGCTCGCGCTGTCGATCGCCAAGGCCGGCGGCGCGCCCGCGGTGGCCGCGCAGCTGCACCTGGTCGAGGCGCTGGAGGACTTGGGCGCGCTCGACCGCGCGACCGAGGGGCTGGCAACCGCGGAGGTTCTGGCGCGCCGCGCGAGCGACGGGTTCGGCCTCACCCGGCCGGAACTCGCGGTGCTGCTGTCCTCGACCAAGCTGGTGCTGCAGGACGCGCTCGAGAACTCCGCCCTGCCCGACGATCCGGTGCTGACCGGACTGCTGCTCGCCTATTTCCCCTCGGCGATGCGCAAGACCTATCGCAAGCAGATCGAAGAGCACCAGCTCCGCCGAGCGATCATCGCCACCCAGCTCGCCAACCTGGTGATCAACCGGATGGGCATCGTCCACATTTTCGAGCTGTCGGAGGAAGAGGGCGTCGGTCTCGCGCAAATCTGCGCCGCGTTCGTCGCCGCCGCCGAGCTGTTCGGCGCGCACGCGCTGTGGGCCGAGATCGAGACCGCCGCGATGCCCGAAGAGGCGCGCATCTACCTCTTCCGCCACACCGCCGGCGCGCTGCGCGGGCACATGGCGGCCCTCATCCGCGCGGGGGGCAGCGCCGCAATGCCGAGCGAGCTCATCGCCTCGCTCGACAGCCGGGTACGGGACCTGTCGAAGGCGACCGGCGAACTCCTCACCGGCGCCTCGCGCGAGCAATCGGACAAGCTCATCGCCGAGTTCGTTCGCCTCGGCGCGCCCGAAACGCTCTCCGGCAAGGTCGCGCATCTTTACGATATCGACGGTTCGGTCGGCCTCGCCGCGCTGTCGCGCGATGCGGAGATCGATGCGCGCGACTTGACCGCCGCGTTCACCGACCTCGGCCAGCGGCTCGGGCTCGACTGGGCGCAGAGCACCGCGGCGATGATGAACCCCTCGGATGTGTGGGAGCGTCTGCTGGTCGCGGGCATGTCGCGCGACTTCCAGCAGATGCGCCTCGAGTTTCTCCGCCGCCTGTCGCGCCGCAAGGGAGCGAAGGAGGATCCGGGCTCGGTGGTCGCCAGCTGGTCGGGCGAGAATGCCGACGCGATCCGCCAGTTCCGCGGGATGATCGGCCGCGCGCAGGGGCAGAACCCGGTCGCCCCGGCGATGCTCGCGCAGATCGCCAGCCAGGCGCGCAACCTGCTCCGCCGATAGCACGCCCGCTTGACGCGCCGCGCGGTTGCGGCAAGTCCCGTCGCCATGGAACGAGCGGACGTGGTCATCGTGGGCAGCGGGCACGGCGGGGCGCAGGCCGCGATCGCCTTGCGCCAGCAGGGATTCGAGGGCTCGATCCTGATGATCGGGCGCGATCCCGAGCCGCCCTACGAGCGGCCGCCGCTGTCGAAGGAATACCTTGCGCGCGACAAGCTGTTCGAGCGGATCATGATCCGTCCGGCGGCCTTCTGGGAGGAGCGGCAGGTGACGCTGCGTCTTTCGAGCGTGGTGACCGCGATCGATCCGCAGGCGCACACCGTCAAGCTCGCGAGCGGCGAGGAAATCGAGTACAGCGCGCTGATCTGGGCCGCGGGCGGGGATCCGCGGCGGCTGTCGTGCAGCGGCGCGGACCTTTCCGGCATCCACGCGGTGCGCGACAAGGCCGACGTCGACCGCCTGATGGGCGAGCTCGACAATGGCGCGAAGCGGGTCGCGGTGGTGGGCGGCGGCTACATCGGATTGGAAGCGGCGGCGGTGCTGACCAAGCTCGGCTGCGAGGTCACGGTGATCGAGGCGCTGCCGCGCGTGCTGGCCCGTGTCGCGGGCGAGCCACTCAGCGATTTCTACCAGGACCAGCACCGCGCGCACGGCGTGGACCTCCGCCTCGACGCCAAGGTCGAGCGGCTGAAGGGCGAGAACGGCTGGGTGCGCCAAGTGGTCCTCGAAGACGGCGAGGCGATCCCTTGCGACATGGTCGTGGTCGGCATCGGCATCGTGCCCGCCGCCGGCCCGCTGATCGCCGCGGGGGCGGCGGGCGCGAACGGGGTCGACGTCGACGAGTTCTGCCGCACCTCGCTGCCCGACATCTACGCCATCGGCGACTGCGCCGCGCACGCCAGCAAGTGGGCCGACGGGGCGGTGATCCGGCTCGAATCGGTGCAGAACGCCAACGACATGGCGACCACCGCCGCCAAGCACATCGTCGCGATCGACGAACCGTACCGCGCCTTCCCGTGGTTCTGGTCGAACCAGTACGACCTCAAACTGCAGACCGCCGGGCTGTCGCTCGGCTATGACCAGACCGTGGTGCGCGGCGATCCCGGCCAAGCGAAGTTCTCCGTCGTCTACCTCAAGGAAGGGCGCCTGATCGCGCTCGACTGCGTCAATTCCACCAAGGATTACGAGCAGGGCCGCAAGCTGATCGAGGCGGGCGCGAGTCCCGATCCGGCGGCGTTGGCGGATGCATCCATCCCGCTGAAAGACCACGCATGATCGCCGCGGGTGACGGAAAGCCCATGCTCTCCGGCATCCGCGTGGTCGACTTGAGCACGGTCGTCTTCGGACCCTACGCGACGCAGATCCTGGCGGACTTCGGGGCCGAGGTGATCAAGGTCGAGGCGCCCGGCGGCGACGGCTTCCGCCACGCCGGCCGGCCGGCGAAATCGCTCGGCATGGGTCCGGCGCATATCGCATTGAACCGCAACAAGAAGAGCGTAGTCCTCGACCTCAAGCAGGAGAGCGAGCGCCAGCGCTTGCGCGATCTCACTGCCACCTGCGACATATTCCTGCACAACGTCCGCGCCGAGGCGATCGACCGGCTTGGCTTCGGCTACGAGGCGGTCCGCGCACTCAAGCCCGACGTGATCTACGTCCACTGCGTCGGCTTCGGATCGAACGGGCCGTATGCGGGCCTGCAGGCTTACGACGACGTGATCCAGGCGCTGACCGGCACCACCAGCCTCTTGAGCCGCGTCGATGGCGACCCGCGCCCGCGCTACCTGCCGTCGCTGATCGCCGACAAGGTCGCGGGCCTCCACGCCGCCTACGCGACGATGGCGGCGGTGATCCACCGGCTGCGCACCGGCGAAGGCCAGTTCGTCGAAGTGCCGATGTTCGAGGCGTTCGCCAACTTCATGCTCAAGGAGCATCTCGCCGGGCTGACCTTCGATCCGCCGGTGGGGGACGCGTGCTATGCGCGGCAGGTCGATCCCTATCGCCAGCCGTTCCCGACGAGTGACGGGCACATCAGCATCGTCCCCTACCGCCCCGGCCATGCGCAGCGGGTGATCGCCCTGCTCGGCGATCCGGAGTTCGCCGCGCAGGAGCGGTTCGCCGGGATCGAAGGCTCGATCCGGCACATGCCCGAACTCTACACCCGCATCGGCGAGCTGACCGCGACGCGCACCACCGCCGAGGTGCTGGCGATCATGCGCGAGGCCGAGATGCCCGCCATGCCCGCGCGCGACATCGCCGAGGTGCCGGGCGATCCGCACCTCTCCGAAGCGGGGTTTTGGTGGCACAGCGAACACCCGAGCGAGGGGCAGGTGCTACAAATGCGCGAACCCTCGCGCTTCTCAGGGTGGGAAATGCCCGAACCCGCGCCCGCGCCGTTGATCGGCGAGCACGGCGACGAGTTCGGCTAGAGTTCCGCCAGCGCCCACTCCGCCGCCTCAGCGACGACGGGGTCGGGGTCGGTCCGCAAGGCTTCGACCGCCGGGAGCAGTGCCAAGTCGCCTGAGTTTCCGGCAGCGATCAGGCAATTGCGCACGAAGCGGTTGCGCCCGATCCGCTTGATCGGGCTTCCGGAGAACAGCGCGCGAAATCCCGCATCGTCGAGCGCGAGCAACTCGGTCAGCCGCGGTGCGACCAGCTCGGCGCGCGGGAGGAACGCAGCGTTGGCGGCTGCCGACTGCGCGAAGCTGTTCCATGGGCACACCGCGAGGCAATCGTCGCAGCCGTAGATGCGGTTGCCCATCGCCTTGCGGAATTCCTGCGGGATCGGCCCGGCGTGCTCGATGGTCAGATACGAGATGCACCGCCGCGCATCGAGCTGGAACGGGGCGGGAAAGGCGCTTGTGGGGCAAGCATCAAGGCACGCGCTGCACGATCCGCAGCGCGGTGTATGGCTGTCATCGGGCGCGAATTCGATGGTGGTGTAGATCGACCCCAGGAACAGCCATGAGCCGTGCTGGCGGCTGACCATGTTGGTGTGCTTGCCCTGCCAACCGAGCCCGGCCGCTTCCCCCAGCGGCTTCTCCATCACCGGCGCGGTATCGACGAACACCTTGACCTGCTCGCCCGGCGCCTGCTCGACCAGCCAGCGCGCGAGCCGCTTCAGCGCTTTCTTGACCGTGTCGTGATAGTCCCGCCCCTGCGCATAGACCGAGATGCGCGCGCGCTCGGCCGCTTCCGCCAGCGCCAGGGGATCGTGTTCCGGCGCGTAGCTCATGCCGAGAGCGATGACGCTCTTCGCTTCCGGCCACAGCCCTTGCGGCGAGACGCGCTCGGCCACCCGGCGGGCCATCCACTCCATCGACCCGTGCCGCTCGTCGCCGAGCCAGGTCGCCAGCCGCTCCCCCCGCGGCGCATCGGGCGCAGCCGAGGCGATGCCGACCGCGACGAACCCCTCGGCCCGCGCCCGCTCGACCAGCGCCGCGCGCAGGGCATCGGTTGGCGCACCGTTAACCAAGGTTTGGGTTGCTCCCGTTCACGCGGCAGGGTTAACGCCGCCCGGATGAATGCTCCGCTAAGCCTTTCGCCCGTCACCGGCAATCCCGGGCGCCCCTTGGCAATCGAGGCGATCGGCCTGGTCAAGCGGTTCGAGGGGACCACCGCCGTCGACGGCGTCGATCTCGCGGTGCCCGAAGGCGCGATCTACGGCGTGCTCGGCCCCAACGGCGCGGGCAAGACCACTACGCTCAGGATGCTGCTCGGCATCATCGATCCGGACGAAGGCGTGCGCCGGGTGTTCGGTCACGAGCGGCCGCACGATATCGCGCGGCTGATCGGTTATTTGCCGGAGGAGCGCGGGCTCTATCCGTCGATGAAGGCGGTGGAGGCGATCGCCTTTCTCGGCGCGCTGCGCGGGGTGCCGCTGGCCGAAGGGCGCAAGCGCGGCCTCGAGCTGCTGGAGGAACACGGCCTCGGCCACGCCGCCGACCGCACGATCCGCCAGCTGTCGAAGGGCATGGCGCAGACCGTCCAGTTGCTCGGCACGCTGATCCACCGGCCCCGGCTGGTGGTGCTCGACGAACCCTTCAGCGGGCTCGACGCGCTGAACCAAGGCAAGCTCGAGGCGATGATCCGCCGCATGGCCGCCGACGGGGCGACGGTGATCTTTTCGACGCACGTGATCGCCCATTCCGAGCGGCTGTGCGAAGGCGTCGCGATCATCGCCGGAGGCAAGGTGCCCTACGCGGGCAGTGTCGACGCCGCGCGCGACCGCATCCCCGCGCAAGTCCGGTTGGAAACCGCCCAGTCGGACGGACCGTGGCGCGGCGCTCTGCCCGCCGACGCCCGTCACGAGGGGCGCTACTGGCTGTTCTCGCTTCCGGAGAGCGGGATCGAGCGGCTGCTGCGCGCGCTGATCGAAGGCAACGCGGGAATCCTGTCGCTGTCGATCGAGCGCGCCGGCCTCCACGACGCATTCGTCCACATCGCCGGCGAGGCCGCGGCGCGCGCGCTCGAAGAGGCCAGCCCGGCGGAGCAGGCACGATGATCGACCCCGCCGCCAACTCCCGCCTCAGCCTCATGCAGGCGGCATTCGTGGTCGCCCGGCGCGATTTCCGCGCGATCCTGTTTTCCAAGGCGTTCCTGTTCTTCCTGCTCACCCCGATCTTCTTCGGAGTGGTGAGCATCGGCGCCGCTTCGGTCGGCCAGCGGACCGCCGAAAACCGCGAGCCGCCGGTGATCGCGGTGTCGATGGACCCGCGCGACGCCGCCGCGATCGAGGCGGCGCGCGATCGCCTCGATGCGCTGGTCGGCCTGCCGCGCATGGAACGCGTCGATACAGGCGCCGACGCCGCCAAAGTGCTGGCCGACAGCACCCGCAACTACGGCGCCGTCCTTACCGGCACGCTCGACAAGCCGCGCCTAATCGGCACGCAGGGAAGCATCGAACGCTGGCGTGGCGAGGTGGCATTGGCGGCCGCCGCCGCCAGAGGTCCGGGAGCGGACTATCCCTACGTCGACCTCCAGCCCACCGCGACCAGCGGCGCCAGCACCAAGCGCAACCTCGTCGGCACGGCGACCGCCACGGTGACACTGATGTTCCTGCTGACGATGCTGCTCGCCGGCATGGTCATGTCCAACCTGGTCGAGGAAAAGGCGAACAAGATCATCGAGATCCTCGCCGCCGCGATCCCGATGGACGCGGTGTTTCTCGGCAAGCTGTTCGCGATGCTCGGGGTCAGCTTCGTCGGCATCGCTGTGTGGGGCGGCCTCGGCGGAACCATCATGTACGCGGGCGGACGCAGCCTCTCAGAGCTGACCGCGCCGGCGGTCGGCTGGCCGGTGTTCGCGGCGCTGTTCCTGGTCTATTTCGCGATGGCCTACCTGCTGATCGGGTCGATCTTCCTCACCATCGGGGCAATGGCGCCGACCGTGCGCGACGTGCAGACGCTGTCGCTGCCGGCGACGATGCTGCAACTCGGCGTGTTCTTCCTCGCCACCTATGCCACCAGCGATCTCGGTTCGCCGGTTGAGCTGGCGGCGGTCGCGGTGCCGTTCAGCTCGCCCTACGCGATGATCTCGCGCGCCGCGCAGCAACCGGCGCTGTGGCCGCACATCGCCGCGCTCGCGTGGCATGCGCTGTGGGTGCTGCTGTTCGTACGCATGGGGGCGACCCTGTTCCGCAGACGGGTGATGCACTCCGGCCCACAAGTCCCGCGCAAGAAGCGCTTCGCCCGTCGCGCAATCGAAACGGTCAGTCAGATTCCGGTTCCCTGATCGGTCGCAAATCGCAACGCACTATTGACACTGCGGTAAGCAAGCGCAGGATACCGTCCGGACGAGAGGCGGCCGGACTTGAGTCGCCCCAGCAGGAGAGATGTGCGATGGCGACCCAGCCCCTCGAGGCGCCGATGCAGTGGACCCGCGAGCCGCGCGCGGTCGATGCGCTCGACAAGGCACTGGCGGAGAACCCGCAGGTCATCCCCGAGCACACCGAGAAGTGGGACGTCAGCCGCTCGGACATCTACGTCGAGGACCGCTGGCAGCCGATCTTCAAGGAAATGCGCGCCGCGGGCGACCTGCACAAGGTGACCGACAGCCCGTTCGGTTCGCACTGGAACGTCGTCAGCCACCGCGCGATCCAGCACATCGAGGCGCTGCCCGAGCTCTATTCCTCGGCCGGCGGGATCACCATCCTCGAGGCGATGAGCGACGAGAAGCTGGCCGAATTGGGCCGTGAGCGGTTCGAGCTGCCGATGTTCATCGCGATGGACCGGCCCAAGCACACCGGCCAGCGCCGCACCGTCGCGCCCAAGTTCACGCCATCCAACATGGAGGCGATGGAAGCCGACATCCGCCACCGCACCGGCGAACTGCTCGACACCCTGCCGCGCGGCGAAGTGTTCGACTGGGTCGACACCGTGTCGATCGAGCTCACCACCGGCATGCTCGCGCTGCTGTTCGATTTCCCGTGGGAAGACCGCCGCCTGTTGACCTTCTGGTCCGACTGGGCGGGCGATACCGAGATCGCGCTAGTGCGCGAACTCGACGAGCAGCGCCAGGGCATCCTGCGCGAGATGGGCGCCTACTTCTACCAGCTGTGGCAGGAGCGCGCGAACCAGCCGCCGACGGGCGACCTCATCTCGATGATGATCCACTCGCCGGCGATGAACCAGATGAGCCCCGAAGAATTCATGGGCAACCTGGTGCTGCTGATCGTCGGCGGCAACGATACCACCCGCAACACGATGAGCGGGATCATCCACGCGTTCGACAAGTTCCCCGACCAGCGCAAGCTGTTCGAACAGGACCCGTCACTGATTCCCAACGCGGTGCAGGAATGCATCCGCTACCAGACCCCGCTTGCCCACATGCGCCGCGTCGCGACCGAGGACAGCGAGCTGTTCGGACAGACGGTGAAGGCCGGCGAGCGGCTGGTGCTGTGGTACATCTCCGCCAACCGCGACGAGGCCGTGTTCGAGGATGCCGACAAGCTCGACATCACCCGCGAGAACGCCCGCCGCAACCTCGCCTTCGGCTACGGCATCCACCGCTGCGTCGGCGCGCGTTTGGCCGAGTTGCAATTGCGCGTCCTGCTCGAAGAAATGCACAAGCGCCGGATGCGGGTGCATGTCGCCGGCGATGTCGAGCGGGTGCGCGCCAACTTCGTTCACGGCTTCCGCAAGCTCGAGGTCGAGATCACCGAGTTCTGACCCGCGCTCAAGTAGTGCGCAGCACGGTAGCGCAGAACGAAGGTATTCAGGCTAGGTTCTCACGGTCGTGGTAGAAGAACGCATGACCAGCAATCGCCGCTCGTTCCTGTCGTGGCTCGGCGCCACGGCGGCCGTCCCCGTGCTCGCCGCCTGCGGCGGATCGCCCGCCCAGGCCCGCGCCTGGCCCAAGGGGCTAACCGACGCGCAGTGGAAGGCCAAGCTGAGCAAGAACCAGTACTGGATCCTGCGCGAAGCAGGCACCGAGCGGCCGGGTACATCGCCGCTCAACAAGGAGCACCGCAAGGGCACCTTCCTGTGCGCCGGGTGCGCGAACCAGCTCTACGCTTCGGCGACCAAGTTCGAGAGCGGGACCGGCTGGCCGAGCTTCTACCAGCCACTCCCCGGAGCGATCCTCACCCAGACCGATTACAAGATCGGCTATCCGCGCACCGAGGTACTGTGCGCCGACTGCGGCGGGCACCTCGGTCACGTGTTCGACGATGGCCCCAAGCCGACCGGCAAGCGCTATTGCATGAACGGCGGCGCGATGGTGTTCCGCACCGCTTGAAGCGCGCTGAAATAAGAAGGGCGGCGGAAGCTTCGTGCCTCCGCCGCCCCCTTTATTGAGACCCGAGTAGATCTAGCGGGCTCGGCCGCGCTGGATCAGGTTCGCGATCAGCAACAGGACGACCGCGCCGATAAACGCGGTGATCAGGTAGTGAATCCAGCCGTCGCCCGGGATCAGCCCGCCAAGGAGCAGACCGCCGAGGAAGCCACCGATGATGCCGACGACGATGTTGAGCAGGATACCCATCGAGGCGTCGCGCGACATAACCATGCTTGCGAGCCAGCCGGCGACACCGCCGACGATGATCATCACGAGAATTCCGGGACCATCCATTGCATTCCTCCTGTTATTGCGCCCTAGTTGAGCAGCACACGCCGGGATAAACGGCGCGTGCGGCAGAGCGTTCCCCAGCCTCGTTGGACCGGTGAGCGGGAGGTGTAACGCAAGCGATTCGAAAAGCCTAATCGGGCCCTGCGCTCAAGTAGCCGCAGGCGGTAGCGCGACAGGAAATTCTAGTACTTGAGCTGGCGCTCGTAGAGGTCGCGGTAGTGCTGGATGCGGGTGACGCGCAGTCCCTGCATGCCCGAGCGGTCGACCGCACGCTGCCACGAGGCGAACTCCTCGAGCGTGAGGTTGTAGCGTTCGCACACCTCATCGATCGACAGCAGGCCGCCGTTGACCGCGGCCACGACCTCGGCCTTGCGGCGCACGACCCAGCGCTTGGTGTTGGCCGGCGGCAGATCGTCGATGCCCAGCGGTTCGCCGAGCGGGCCGATCACCTGGGCCGGACGGATTTTCTGGTTTTCGATCATCACTTATCCCGGTCGCCGTGGTCCGCTCGTGTGGCGGCGGCGGCTGTTTTGGCGTCTGCCCATTTGCTAGCCCTTAAAGCAGCAAGGTTAATACTGGGTTCGCATGCCCCCTCGCCGGCAATGCCTGCGGCGGAGCGGGGCACGAATGCGCCGCCCTGAAAGGCCGGGCGGTCGAATAGTGCGCGCAAGTCGCGCGCCGCACCGAGGCGGGCGACGATCTCGTGCCACTCGATAGCGCGCAATGCGCCGGTGGCGTCGTGCTGGGCCTGGGGCAAGGCGATGGCGGTTTCAAACATCTCCCCCGCTTTAGGGAGAAGGGGTCAAGAAGCGGTAAAACGCGAGGTTACCGTCTGTTAGGACATCGCGGCGTGCTTGCGATGCCGGTTCTGGCGCGGCGCGCGCGCGGCGTGTATGCGGCCCACCCGTGAACGCACCCGCCGCCTTTCCTTCGCTGCTCGATGCCCGCGCCGCCGCCGCGCTGTTCGACCTGCCGCGCTCGGCCAGCGAGTGCCGGATCGTGGTGGCGATGTCGGGCGGGGTCGATTCCTCGGTGGTCGCCGCGCTGGCCGCCGCAAGCGGGGCGGAGACGATCGGCATTACCCTGCAGCTCTACGACTACGGCGCGGCGACCGGGCGCAAGGGCGCGTGCTGCGCGGGCGACGATATCCGCGATGCGCGCGCCGTCGCCGACGCCTTGCGCATCGCGCACTACGTGTTCGATCACGAGAGCGCCTTCCGCGAGGAAGTGGTCGAGCGCTTTGCCGACGATTACCTCGCCGGGCGCACGCCGGTGCCGTGCATCCGCTGCAACATGGGGCCGAAGTTCACCGACTTGCTGCGGATGGCGCAGGAACTCGGCGCGGACTGTCTGGCGACCGGCCATTATGTCCAGCGCGTGGGCGGCGAACTTCACCGCGCGGTCGATCCCGCGCGCGACCAGTCGTACTTTCTCTACGGCACCACCGAAGCGCAGCTCGATTTCCTGCGCTTCCCGCTAGGGGGGCTCGAGAAGTCCGAGGTCCGCCGGCTCGCAGCGGCTGCGGGCCTGCGCAATGCGGCCAAGCCCGACAGCCAGGACATCTGCTTCGTGCCCGACGGCGACTATGCGCGGATCGTCGAGAAGCTGCGGCCCGAGGGTGCACGGCCCGGGACTATCGTCCACGCTGCGACCGGCCAGACGCTCGGCCAGCACAAGGGCGTGATCCACTTCACCGTTGGCCAGCGCCGCGGGCTGGAGATCGGCGGGCAGCCCGAGCCGCTTTATGTCATCGGGCTCGACGCGGAGAGCGCCGAGGTGCGCGTCGGTCCCAAGACGATGCTGGCAGTCTCAGGAGCGCGGCTGAGCGAGACCAACCGCATTGGCCCCGTCCCATCCGGAGCGCTCACGGCGAAGGTCCGCAGCCTCGCCAAGCCGGTGCCGGTCACGCTCGACGGGCCGTTTGGCGACGGCGTCGCGACCACGATCCGCTTTGCCGCCCCCGAATTCGGGGTCGCGCCGGGTCAGGCGGCGGTGCTCTATGCCGGCGAGCGGGTTATCGGCGGTGGCTGGATCGACGGAACCGAAGCGGCTGCCTGATCAGCTGTCCCACGGTTGCAGCACGCACCCGTAGCCCTTTCGGTAAGTCGCGGTGTCGCTGGCGAGGATCAGCATGCGCGCAGTGACGCTCTTGGCTTCGTCGTCGTCGGACAGCGTGACCAGTTCCATCCCGGCGAGCTTGTCCTTGGTGCAATCCTCCAGGCTCCGCCCCGCGACGTAGCGGCAAGAGC
>JAEWKG010000013.1 GCA_023386135.1 Pseudomonadota bacterium
CCGCTGGGGCGACGAGTGAGGCTGGCGCGACGCCCTGCAGCAAGGCGACCAGCGTGAACCGCGTGATCGCCTCCCCACTCGCCAAGCGAATTGCCGAGCAGAAGGGCGTCGATCTGTCGTCGCTCAAGGGCAGCGGCCCCAACGGGCGCATCGTCAAGGCGGACGTCGAAGGCGCGCAGTCCGGCGCGGCTTCCACCACATCCGCTCGTCCTGAGCCTGTCGAAGGACCGTCCGCAACCTCTGCCGCTCCGTCCGCTCCCACAACACTCCCCGACTTCGGCATCCCGCACGAGGACGAGAAACTTTCGAACGTCCGCAAGGTCATCGCCCGCCGCCTGACCGAATCCAAGCAGACCGTCCCGCACTACTACCTCGCGATCGACGTCCGGCTCGATCCGCTGCTCAAGTTGCGCGGCGAGCTCAACGCCGCGATCGAGGCGCAGGGCGTCAAGCTCAGCGTCAACGACCTGCTGATCAAGGCGCTCGCCAAGGCGCTGATCCAGGTGCCCGATTGCAACGTCAGCTTCGGCGGTGACACGCTGCGCCGCTTCAGCCGCGCCGACATCTCGGTCGCGGTCGCCGCGCCCAGCGGGCTCATCACCCCGATCATCGTTGATGCCGGCGCCAAGTCGGTCAGCGCCATCGCCGGCGAGATGAAGACGCTCGCCGGCAAGGCGCGAGAAGGCAAGCTGCAGCCGGCCGAATACCAGGGCGGCACCGCCAGCCTATCCAACCTCGGCATGTACGGGATCAAGCAGTTCGAAGCGGTGATCAATCCGCCCCAGGCCATGATCATGGCCGTCGGCGCGGGCGAGAAGCGCCCCTACGTGGTCGACGACGCGCTCGCCATCGCCAGCGTGATGACCGCCACCGGCAGCTTCGACCACCGCGCCATCGACGGCGCCACCGGGGCGGAGCTGATGCAGGCGTTCAAGGCGTTGGTGGAGGCGCCGCTGGGGCTGGTGGCTTGAGCTACACCCGTCTCATCGTTTCGTTTCTTCTGATCGCCGTCGTGGTGTCGGCTGCTCTTGCTTACGTTGGGGCAATCATCGCGACTCTCGGTGACGCAATAACAGACTGGGAATATTTGGTCTTCGGACCAATCTTTGTCGCGCCCTTCTACGCGATTTTCCTGGTGCTCGGCGGTCTGATTTTTGGAATGCCAACACTCGTCATTCTTCGGAGAAATGGGCTTTCGACTGACCCGCGTTGGCTTATCCCATCCGGCGCATTTGCCGGTATGACAGCTGGGTTAGTATTACTGGGAGGATGGTTAGGCTTCGGAACCTTCTTCTTTGCGGTCCCCTTCGGACTGTTGGGGGGCCTAATGTCAGCGACGCTTTGGTACCTGATCGTTGAGAAGCCGATTGGACGTGCCTGAACGCGACCCCCTCATCCGTGTCACCGCGATGCCCGCCGACACCAACCCCTACGGCGGCGTGTTCGGTGGCTGGCTGATGAGCCAGATGGCGCTCGGCGCGGGGGCGCTGGCGAGCCGGGTGGGCAGGGGAAAGGCGGTGGTCGTCTCGGCGAGCGACTTCGCGTTTCCCGGCGCGATGGCGGTGGGGGACGAGCTCAGCGTCTATTGCGAAGTCGCCGCGACCGGCACCACCTCGCTGACCATCACCGCCGAGGGCATCGCGCGCGAGCGCAACGGCGAGGCGACCATCACGGTGTCGCGCGGGACCTTCAAGTTCGTGCTGCTCGACGAGAATGACCGCCCCCGCGCGGTGGGCGGGCCGGTCGCGTGATCGGAAGCATTTTCCTACACAGTGCCACTCGTGCCATCGATGCGCGGATGACCCATTCGCCTCGCCGCCCTCACTCGCTTGCAAAATCCCCCGGGCCTGTTGCTTTCGGGAAATCGAAAGTCACATCTTCAGGGCGGCGAAAGGCGAGCTTCCCCTCGGCGGCCGCCCCGAAAGTCACACAGTTTCGCGCGCCCTTTGGCGTGACATCCTCAAGGCAAGGCAATCATGGCTGACACCCAATACGACGTCATCGTGCTCGGCAGCGGCCCGGGCGGCTATGTCGCGGCGATCCGCTGCGCGCAGCTCGGCCTCAAGACCGCGATTGTCGAGCGCGAGCTGCTCGGCGGGATCTGCCTCAACTGGGGCTGCATCCCGACCAAGGCGCTGCTGCGTTCGGCGGAGATATTCCACTACATGCAGCACGCGGGCGACTATGGCCTCAAGGTGCAGGGGATCGAGGCGGACCTCGCCGCGGTGGTCAAGCGCAGCCGCGGGGTGGCGAAGCAATTGAACGCCGGCGTCACCCACCTGATGAAGAAGAACAAGATCGCGGTGCACATGGGGGAAGGCACGCTGACCGGTCCGACCTCGCTGACCGTGAAGTCGGACAAGGGCGAGGAGAAGCTCGCCGCCAAGCACGTGATCGTCGCCACCGGCGCGCGGGCGCGCGAGCTGCCGTTCGCCAAGTCCGACGGCAAGCGCGTGTGGACCTATCGCCACGCGATGACCCCGGCCGAGATGCCGAGCAAGCTGCTGGTCATCGGCAGCGGCGCGATCGGGATCGAGTTCGCCAGCTTCTACAACGATATGGGCGCGGAAGTGACCGTGGTCGAGATGCTCGACCGGGTCGTGCCGGTGGAGGACGCGGACGTCTCGGCGTTCCTCGAGAAGAGCCTGACCAAGCAGGGCATGACGATCATGACCGGAGCGGGAGTCGAGGCGCTGGCCGTGTCGGCGGGCGGAGTAAAGGCGAAGATCAAGGACAAGGCCGGCAAAGTCGCGGAGACTGAGTTCAGCCACGTCATCGTCGCAGTCGGCATCGTGCCGAACACCGAGAATGTGGGCCTCGAAAAGCTGGCCGAGCTGGACCGTGGCTTCATCCAGATCGATCCTTATGGCCGCACGAGGTCGAAGGGACTATGGGCGATCGGCGACTGCACGCCGGGTCCGTGGCTGGCGCACAAGGCGAGCCACGAAGGCGTCACCGCCGCCGAGGCGATCGCGCAGGAGCTCGGCAACGAGGACGTCCACCCGCATCCCCTCGACCGCGGCAACATCCCGGGCTGCACTTACTGCCACCCGCAGATCGCCAGCGTCGGCCTGACCGAAGCCAAGGCCAAGGAAGGCGGGCGCGAGGTCAAGGTCGGCACGTTCCCGTTCATCGGCAACGGCAAGGCGATCGCGCTGGGCGAGCCCGAGGGCTTCATCAAGACGATCTTCGATGCGAAGACCGGGGAGCTGCTTGGCGCACACATGATCGGTGCCGAGGTAACCGAGTTGATCCAGGGTTACTCGATCGCCAAGACGCTCGAGACTACCGAGGCCGAACTGATGGCCACGGTGTTCCCGCATCCGACGCTGTCGGAGATGATGCACGAGTCGGTACTGGCGGCGTACGGCCGGACGCTCCATATCTAGCCCGTCATGGACGGAACCCTCGACAAGCTGCCGCTGAGCCGCGCCAAACGCCATCCCGAGAAGGCGCACCGGCCGGACAATCCCATCCGGCGCAAGCCGGATTGGATCAGGGTGCGTGCGCCGAATTCGCCGGAATATGCCGAGACCAAGCGCCTGATGCGCCAGTATGGCCTCGCCACGGTGTGCGAAGAGGCGGCCTGCCCCAACATCGGCGAATGCTGGAAGCAGAAGCACGCCACCTTCATGATCATGGGCGAGACCTGCACGCGCGCCTGCGCATTCTGCAATGTCGCCACCGGCAAGCCCGGCGCC
>JAEWKG010000018.1 GCA_023386135.1 Pseudomonadota bacterium
TGGAGCCAGCGCCCAGTTGGAGGGCTGCCGCTCCGAGAAGGGCGATCGCCATGCCGACGACCAGCGGGCGGCTACGGCCGAGCCGGTCGCCGAGCACCGCGGCCGCGACGCCCCCCACGCCGCTCGCAACGAGGGCGCTCGTGAGGGCATTGGCCGCGGCCGACTCATCGAGCGCGAAGCTGGGTGCAATGTGCTCCACGTAAGCCCACAGCGCCGAGAGGCCCGAGAAGGAGATGAACAGCGCGGCCAGGCCGCCCCACGACCACATGTCACGGGTGAACCAGTCAAACCGGCTTGCCTCGCGTCGGGTCATGCCGAAGCGGTCGGCCGGCGGGGTGAGCGCGCGCCGGGCAGGGAGTGCCGAGAGACCCGCAAGGGAGAGTAGCCCGACCATACCCGCCATCGTCAGCGTCGCGCCGGTGAAACCCCAGCGGGGAGCGACGAACCCGGTGATCAGCAGTAGCGCGATGATCGCGGCGAACACTTCCGCCGTCAACTTGGTCCCGAATGCGCGGTCCGGCACATGACTTTCCGACACAATCGCTGTGCACACGGTGTAGAGGACGCCGAGGCTGGCACCGGCGATGATCAGGCCGATCAGCAGGCTGGCGTACGAAGTTGCGATCGAGCATGCTGCCAGCGAGCCTATGGCGATCAGCGTCGAAGCGCCGACGAGCCAACGCCAGTCGAAACGTCCGATCCAGGCGTTGGAGGTCGTCGCGACCACGGCAAATCCCGCGAGGTAACTCGATCCCACGACGCCAATTTCGCTGGCGCCGAGCAGGAACCGCTGTGCTGCGAGAACCAGCAAGGCCGGCATCAAGTTGAACAACAGAGCGCTGGCCGAGGAAACGGCGCAGGCAGCAGCCAAGACGTTGCGTGGCTGACGATAGATCGGGGGAGGGCTCCGCTCGGGACGCTTGGTCTCGGCGGTCCCGGGGCGCGGTGGGATGGCGTCGGATGCAGGGATCCGAACCGTCAGGTTCGAATACCCCTTCACGAAGGGGGACGCGATGCGCTCGGGCTCGCCGATGACTTCGATGCGCGGGAAGCGCTTGAGGATCTCCTCCCATAACACCCGCAACTGCATCTCGGCGAGCCGGTTGCCCACGCAGCGGTGAATGCCGAACCCAAACGAGGCGTGCTGGCGGGCGCGCTGACGGTCGATGATGTATTCGTCCGGCCGCTCTATCGCGGTTTCATCCCGGTTGCCGGAGACGTACCACATGACGACCTTGTCGCCCTTCCTGATCAGCTTGCCGCCGAGTTCGACGTCCTCGGTGGCGGTGCGGCGCATGTGCGCCAGTGGCGTCTGCCAGCGGACCGACTCCGAGACCATAGAGGGGATCAGTTCGGGATGCTGGCGCAGCTTTTCGTACTGGTCCGGATTCTGGTTGAGGGCGAGCAGGCTGCCGGTGATCGTGTTGCGGGTGGTGTCGTTGCCGCCCACGATCAGGAGGACGATGTTGCCGAGGTATTCCATCGGCGTCATGTCGCGCGTGCTTTCGCCATGGGCGAGCATCGAAACAAGGTTTGGCGCCGGTTCGGCGTTCACCCGCTCGTTCCAAAGCCGCACGAAGTACTCCAGGCAGTCCATGAGGACCGCAATCTGCTCCTCCTCGGTCTCCACCAGCGCACCGGGCTTTGGCAGCAACGTCGCAATATCCGACCAGTACGTGAGCTTGTGGCGGTCCTCGAACGGAAAATCGAAAAGCGTCGCCAGCATCTGGGTGGTGAGCTCGATCGAGACCCGCTGGACCCAGTCGAACTCTTCCCCGATCGGGAGCCCGTCCAGGATTGCGGCTGCGCGCGAGCGGATCAGCCCTTCAAGCTTCGCTAGGTTGGCGGGCGCCACGATCGGGGACACCACCTTGCGCTCGTTGTCGTGCTTGGGCGGATCCATCGCGATGAACATCGGCAGGGAGAAGTCCGGGTCATCGTCGACGATATTGATGCCGCCGTAGCGGACGTCCGAGGAGAACGCCTGATGGTTCAACTCGACCGACATGATGTCCTGGAAGCGGGTAACGGACCAATAGGGGCCGAACTGGCTGTCGCGGCAGAAATGCACCGGATCTTCCCGCCGCAGCCGTTCGAAGTAGGGCCAGTGACTGTCCGTTCGCCACAGCTCGGGATCGCTGACGTCGATATCGTCGAGGGCGATCGTCTCAGCATCCAGCATCGTGCGTTTCCCGTCCGATTGTGTCTAGTGTTGGCTCTCGGGCAGCCTGACGACGAGGCCATCGAGAGCGGCGCTCATCTTGATCTGGCAGGACAGCCTGCTGTTGGGGCGAACATCCTCCGCCAGCTCCAGCATCTCGGTTTCCATGTCTTCGCGGGCCGGCAGCCGATCGATCCACTCCGGATCGACGTAGACGTGGCAGGTGGCGCAGGCGCAGCAGCCGCCGCAATCGCCATCGATGCCTGCCACCATGTTCTGCAAGGCAGCTTCCATCAACGAGATGCCGGGCGGCACGTCGACTGCCCGTTCTTCGCCCGAGTATTCGACGTATCTGACAATGGGCACGAGCCGGTCTCCCCGAGGGCCAATCCATACCGCCGTTTGCAAAAGCGGAGTATTTGCTCCATATTTGCGAGAACGGGTGGTGTCAATCGACCGATGTCGAGTAGGCCCGCATTTGCCGCCGCGCGGTGCCACCAATGTGGAGAGGGATGATTTCGGAGCGTCATAAGCCTCAACAGGCGCGATCGCGCGCGACAGTGGAGCGCATCCTCCGGGTGAGCGCCGAACTCCTCGAGGAGGTTGGCCTCGAGGGCTTCAACACCAATCTCGTGGCGAGCCGCGCGTCGGTCGGGATGCATGCGATCTATCGCTACTTTCCCAACAAGCAGGCGATCCTGCTGGCCCTGCTCGAGCAGCGAAGAGAGGCCGAAAGGTCGTGGATAGGGGATCTCGGTAACCTCGAAGCAGCGGGCGACTGGCGCGCGGCGGCCCGCGCCGTGATTGAGTCCTATTACGAAGCGGCGGCCGCGCAGCCGGGATATGCCGCGCTAAGGACCGCGGCCCGTGCGTCCCCGGAGATGCAAAGTGCCGACCGGGCCATCGATGCCGAGTTCGAGCTGCAGTTGGCGCGCGGCCTACGCCGCCTGGGCGTCGCGCTGGAACCCGGGCGGCTCGCTATCGTGTGCCGCACCGTCGTCGAATCGGCGAGTCGGCTGCTGGACGTCTCGCTGACCTTCCCTCCCGAGCAGGGTCGGGTCGTGATCGAGGAGCTCACCATTATGATCCTCCAATATCTCGAGCGTTATGTGCCCGCAGATACCCCGTGACGGCTCGAACGTGCATGTCAGGGTGCGAGAAAGCAAATAAAAATCGAAGATTTTGGTTGAGTGTCCTGTTCGATCCTGTTTCATGAGCCGCATCCGCCGGTGACATCTCAGGGCCGGCTGGGCAGCCAAAGGATGACCCATGACGACCGAACGTTCGCAGTCCGGCTTCGCGCTCAACCCGCAGGATGAACTCAACGACCTTCGCATGTCGGACAAGGCGCTGCCGCTCTACAACAAGGTCAAGGAGTTCATCGAGGTCGTGGTGCAGCCGGCGTCGGAGGAATTCCACCGGCTGGGCGAGGGGCGGCCGGACATCTGGGACTATGCACCGGGCCAGCTCGAAGTGCTGGAGAAAGCCAAGGACAAGGCCAAGGCCGAAGGCCTGTGGAACTTCTTCCTCCCCGACGCGCACACCGGCGAAGGGCTGTCGAACCTTGACTACGCCTACATCGCGGTGGAGCTGGGCAAGAACCGTCTCGCCTCGGAAATCATGAACTGCGCTGCGCCCGACACCGGCAACATGGAAGTGCTGGAGCGGGTCGGCACGCCCGAACAGAAGGAACAGTGGCTGAAGCCGCTGCTCGAGGGCAAGATTCGCTCCGCCTTCTGCATGACCGAGCTCAACACCGCCAGCTCGGATGCCAAGAACATCGACACTCGCGCGGTGCGCGTCGGCGACGAGTACATCATCAACGGCGAGAAGCACTACATCTCGGGCGCCGGCGATCCGCGCTGCAAGGTGATGATCACGATGGTCCGCACCGGCGACGAGGATTCGCCGGCATCGGCGCGCCAGTCGCAGATCCTGGTTCCGCTGCCGACCGAAGGGGTGGAGATCGTCGGCGGCCAGCAGGTGTTCGGCGACTACGACGCCCCGCATGGCCACATGCACATCCGCTTCAACAATGCGCGCGTCCCGGCGTCCAACATTCTGCTGGGCGAAGGGCGCGGGTTCGAGATCAGTCAGCTCCGCCTCGGGCCGGGTCGCATCCACCACTGCATGCGCGCGATCGGCTCGGCGGAGAAGGCGCTCGACCTGATGGTTGGCCGGGGCATGAGCCGCGTCGCCTTCGGTAAGCCGATCATCCAATTGGGCGGCAATCTCGAGATCGTCAGCCGCGCGCGGATCGATATCGAGGCGATGCGCCTGATGGTGTTGAAAGCGGCCAAGGCGATGGACGTGCTCGGCAACCGCGAGGCGCGCATCTGGATTCACATGGTCAAGGCCATGGTGCCCGAGCGCGTGTGCGAGATCATCGATGACGCGATCCAGATGTACGGCGCGCTCGGCGTGTCGCAGCACACCCCGCTCGCGCGCATGTACGCCAACACCCGCACGCTCAGGATCGCCGACGGCCCGGACGCGGTGCACCACATGGTCGTCGGCCGCAACGAGCTCAACGAAGTGCGCGAAGGGCCGCACGACTCCTCGATGTCGGCGGTGTTCCGGCACTAGGAGATGGAGCCTGAAACGGACTTCGTCAGACCCGTGATCGGGCCACACCGCGCGCTACGGCTCGATCGTGCCTAGACGGGAGGCCGAGCGATCGGCCGTGAGTCACGTCGACAGGCCGAGCGCGGTCATCGCCGCGTCGTATCTCGCCGCTCTCAACGCTTTGTTGGTCAATCTTCAACCGCTCATTCTCGGCGCGATGGCAGAAGGCTATGGGCTGACCGATCGCGAGCTCGGCTATGTCAGCTCGGTGTTTGTGGGGTTCAACACCCTGATCATCGCGACCGGGCCCTGGTGGGTCAGGCGGATCAACTGGCGGATGTTCACGGCCTGTGCGGTTGCCGCAGCTTCTGCAGCCGTGGCAGCCGGGGCGTTGGTGTCGCAGCTTTGGGCGTTGCTCCTGATTTTCGCGCTCGTCGGCGTGACCAAGGGCCTGATCTTCGTGCCGACCTTTGCCAGCCTGGGGGACGCCACCAACCCCGATCGCGGTTACGGGGTATCGGTCGCCTTTCAGTCCTTGATGGCTGCTGCTGCCGCGGCGCCGCTGGCGGCGTGGGTCATGCCTGCCTACGGCGTGCAGGGACTCTTCGTGACAGTGGCGGCGGTCACGGCGACCGGCCTGGTGGCCTGCGGTTGGCTGCCCGCCGAGGGCAGGGTGGACCGGACCGCGCATCGCGGGTCCGACCGTCCGCTCTGGTCTCTTGCCGCCGTGCCCGCGGTGGTGGCTCTGGCAGCCCTGATGGCCTTCGGCGGGGGCGTCGCCGCATTCTGGTTCTTTGTCGAACGGATAGGGACCGCGCGCGGCGTTTCCCCGGCATTCATCGGACTGACCCTCAGCATCACAGCCCTGTCGGGAATCCTCACTTCATCGATTGTGGCATGGATAGGAGGGCGCGTCTCGAGCCTGAATATTATCGCGGTCGGGTTGGCGACGATATGGGCCGGTTATGGAGCCCTGGCCCTGGCGCCGACCCCGGGCTTCGTATTGTGCAACCTGCTGTTCGCGCTCGGATGGGGGCTGTCCACGCCTGCGTTTTGGGCGCTCCTGCGAAAGGTCGATGCCACCGGACGTCTCTTCGTTGCGGCGGCCGCGGCGAGCGGGCTGGCCGCGGTGCTGGTCGGCGCAGTGGCCGGACCGGTAATCGAACGCGGCGGCTACACCGGTCTGACGGTCTTCAGCGGCGGGTTGCTTCTCGTTGGCTTCGCGCTCGCGGTCCTCGCCCAGCGGATCGCGGCGGCCGTTACACTGCATCCAGAGCAGATTGAGGCGGGTGTCGCGCGCTAACCCGGGATTGCAGTTCCCGAGATAGTCGATAAAAGTCTGCTTTTGAGATCGACTGGATCGGAGAGTTGGCGCGTGAAGGAACTGCTGAATTTCTATATCGACGGTCAATGGACCGCTCCTCGCGGCACGGACGTGGCCGAGGTCATCAATCCGGCCACGGGCCGACCGTCCGGCAGGATCGCCCTGGGAAATGAGGACGACGTCGACCTCGCGGTAAGCGCCGCCCGCCGGGCCTTTCCCCATTGGGCCGCGACGTCCCGTTCGGAGCGCTTGGATCTGTTGGGCAATATCCTGTTCGAATACGGCCGTCGCGCAGAAGAGCTGGGCGACGCAGTGACAGAGGAAATGGGGGCGCCGCGCGGGTTCGCCGGCCAGGTTCACGTGGGCCTGGGCGTCTGGCACCTCCAGGCGGCGATCGAGCTGCTCAAGTCATTTGCCTTCGAGGAGCAGCGGGGGCTGACCGTGATCCGGCGCGAGCCGATCGGCGTGTGCGGCCTGATCACCCCGTGGAACTGGCCGATCAACCAAGTGGCAGTGAAGATTTTCCCTGCGATCGCGACCGGCTGTACCAGTATTCTGAAGCCCGCTCAGCTCGCTCCGTATTCGGCGCAAATTCTGGCCGAAGTCCTGCACGCGGCCGGTACGCCCGCAGGGGTCTTCAACCTCGTGCAGGGTAAGGGGAGCGTGATCGGGACAGCGTTGTCCCGCCATCCCAACGTCGACATGATCTCGTTCACCGGCTCCGAAGCGGTCGGCGTCCAGATCCAGCACGACGCCGCCGAAACCATCAAGCGCGTCGGGCTCGAACTGGGCGGGAAAAGTGCCTGGATTGTGCTCGACGATGCGAGCCTTCCAAAGCACGTGGCGACGGCCACTGCGACCATGATGTCGAACTCAGGCCAGACCTGTTCCGCAGGCTCGCGGCTGCTTGTCCCGCGTGCGAGGCTGGACGAGGCCGTCGCAGCGGCTCGCGCGGCCGCCGAGAGCGTCGTCGTCGGCGACCCCGCCGGGAACGTGGCGATGGGACCGGTGGTGTCATCCGCGCAGTTCGATACTATTCAGAAGTACATCGAACGGGGGCTCGCCGAGGGAGCGGAACTCATCGCGGGCGGGGCGGGGAAGCCCGAGGGGCTGACTGACGGCTACTTCGTCAAGCCCACGGTTTTTCTGGGCGACAATCGCATGACCGTTGCCCGCGAGGAAATATTCGGACCCGTTCAGGTGATGATCCCATACACCGATGTCGATGACGCGATCGCCATCGCCAATGACAGCAATTTCGGTCTCAGTGGATATGTCAGCGGTGAAGACGCGGGCACAGCAGAGCGCGTAGCGCGGCAGATGCGAACGGGGTCGGTGGCCATCAACGGGGCGTTTGACATTCAGGCGCCGTTCGGCGGGTACAAGCGGTCGGGGAACGGGCGCGAGTGGGGGGAATACGGCTTCCTCGAGTATCTGGAGGTCAAGGCCATGGTCGGCGCGACGGCAGATTCCGCGCTCGCCGGGGCCCAGGGCTAGGCTGCCGGCCGGCGAAGAACGGGGCGCCGACAGCGATGTGGACGCCTCCGGCTGCTCACGGCCGTTCGATTTGTCGACAAGTCGATAGTTATTGATAGTTATAGGAGGTTGCCTCCGCTCCTGGTAGACCTTCGATCAGCGCGAGATCAACGGCTTATTGGAGGGATGCGGCGCAACCCTCCGTGATCCTCGATCCGTCCCATCTTCGATTCTTGTCTTTTTTAGTCGAGAAATATTGACTATGATGAGCGAGTGGAGTGGCACCTGCTCCGTGCACCTGGTGAGGGATTCCAATGTCCGCTGCAAAATCCGCCCGCGATCTAGGGTCCTGGCTCGCCGCCTTCGAAGCCGCGCTCGCGGGAGGCTCGCCAGCCGAGGTGGCCGATCTTTTTCGGGCGGATGGCTTCTGGAGGGACCTCGCCGCATTCACGTGGGACTTACGCACGTGCGAAGGTCGTGAGCAAATTGTCGACATGCTCCGCGACAATCCGCGGCACCGCCGGGCCACGAACTGGGCGGTCGTGCCCGGGCCCGCGACGAGCGCCAACGACGGCGAAATCCGCTTCGAAACCGATATTGGCCTGTGCCGCGGCTACGCGCGCATCGTCGAGGGGCGATGCTACACCCTTCTGACCGTGCTCGACGACCTCAAAGGTCATGAGGAAGCCCGCGGGCGCAGGCGGCCGCATGGCGCCCCGGCCGACGATCGCGATCCGCGGGCGAGTTGGCTCGATCTGCGACGCCGCGAGAGGCAGGAGCTGGGCAATACCGTCCAACCCTCGGTGCTGGTCATCGGCGGTGGGCAGGGCGGTCTCGGCCTCGGCGCCCGGCTCCGCCAGCTCGATGTGCCGACCCTGATCGTCGACAAGCATCCCCGGACGGGCGACCAGTGGCGCTCCCGCTATCACTCGCTCTTGCTGCACGACCCGATCTGGTACGATCACATGCCCTACGTTCCATTTCCGGAGACCTGGCCCGTCTTCACCCCGAAGGACAAGCTGGCGGACTGGTTGGAGTCCTACGCCAACGTCATGGAGCTCAATATCTGGAACGGCACCACCTGCCGCTCCGCGAGCTACGACGAGAAGGCAGCCGAATGGCGCGTGGTGCTCGACCGCGACGGCGTCGAGACGGTTGTCCGGCCCCAACACCTGGTGATCGCGACCGGCAACGCCGGCCGACCCAACATCCCGCCCTTCCCGGGCCGGGACCGGTTTGCAGGACGGATCCTGCACTCGAGCGAGTACACCGATCCTCGCTCGTTCGAAGGCCGCCGGGTGGTGGTCATCGGCTCCAACAATTCGGCGCAGGACATTTGCGCGGACCTCGCCGAGCACGGCGTGGACGTCACGATGGTCCAGCGGGAATCGACGCATATCATCCGGTCCGAAACCTTCATTCGCAAGATGATGACGATCTATTCGGAAGACGCGGTCGAGAGCGGGATATCGACCGATCTCGCCGATCTGCTCAACGCCTCGATGCCGCTCCGCGAGCTCCCCAAGCTCTACGCGCCGCTCTACGAGGAGATCGCGCGCGAGGACGCCGACTATTATGCGCAGCTCGAGGCAACCGGTTTCATGCACGATTTCGGCGAGGATGGTACGGGCATGCCACTCAAGTATCTTCGCCGGGCCTCCGGTTACTACATCGACGTGGGCGCCGTCGACATGCTGGTCTCCGGCCGGATCAAGCTCAAGGCAGACGTCGGGATCGACCGTATCGAGCCCGATTGCGTTGTCCTGACGGATGGACAGTCCGTTGCCGCCGACGACATTATCTGCGCGACGGGCTTCGGGACGATGGACCAGTGGGCCGCCGACCTCATCTCGCCCGAGGTCGCGGCGAAGGTCGGGAA
>JAEWKG010000130.1 GCA_023386135.1 Pseudomonadota bacterium
TCGAGGTGGACCCAGCCCGCATCGTTGAGGCACCGCCCGCGCGCGGTCCGCGCCACCAGGCCGAGCTGGATCAGATAGGGCTCGACCACCTCCTCGATCGTGTCGCGCGGCTCGGCCAGGCCGGCGGCGAGCGTTTCGACCCCTACCGGCCCGCCCTTGTAGGTCTCTGCGATCATTCGGAGATAGCGCCGGTCCATCGCATCGAGTCCGAGCTTGTCGATCTCCAGCCGGGTCAGCGCCTGGTCGGCCACCCCAGCCGTAACCGTGCCGTCGCCCGCGACATGCGCGAAATCGCGCACCCGCCGCAGCAGCCGCCCCGCCACGCGCGGCGTGCCTCGGCTGCGCCGCGCAATCTCGCGCGCTCCACCCGGATCGAGCGTCAGCCCGAGCAGCCGCGCGCCGCGGGTGACAACCCGCTCAAGTTCCTCAACGGTGTAGAAATTGAGCCGCACCGGGATGCCGAACCGGTCGCGCAAGGGGGTGGTCAGCAGTCCCTGCCGGGTGGTCGCGCCGATCAGGGTGAACGGCGGCAGGTCGATCCGCACGCTGCGCGCAGAGGGCCCCTCGCCGATTATCAGATCGAGCGCGCGGTCCTCCATCGCCGGGTAGAGCACCTCCTCGACCACCGGATTGAGCCGGTGGATCTCGTCGATGAACAGGACGTCGTTGGCTTCCAGATTGGTCAGCAGCGCGGCAAGGTCGCCCGCCTTGGCGATCACCGGGCCGGAGGTGGCGCGGAAGCCCACGCCCAGTTCCTTGGCAACGATCTGCGCCAGTGTCGTCTTGCCGAGCCCCGGCGGACCGAAGAACAACACATGGTCCATCGCCTCGCCCCGCCCGCGCGCGGCATCGACGAACACGCGCAAGTTCTCGCGCGCCGCCTCCTGCCCGACGAACTCGCCGAGCGACTTCGGGCGCAACGCGGCGTCGGGATCGTCAGGGAGACGTTGGGGGGTGAGGTCGGGGTTGTCCGTCATGGCTTCGGCCATTTCGGCGGAATGGATGCTGAAACGAGTTCAGCATGACGAATCATTCTATTCTTCAACCACTTCCCGTCACCCTGAACTTGTTTCAGGGTCCATTCCTCGGCATCCCCGGAGCCATGCAGCGAGAGCGCAACCCGTGCGTCTACATCCTCGCGAGTGGGCATTACGGGACGCTTTACATTGGGGTGACTTCGAACCTGCTGCAACGGCTGGTGCAGCACCGGGAAGGGATCACCGGCGGATTTGCCAGCGAGTACGGGGTTCGCCGACTGGTCCATTTCGAAATGTTCGGCGACATGGTTGCGGCGATCACCCGCGAGAAACAGCTCAAGAACTGGCGCCGCCAGTGGAAGATCAATCTGATCAACGCCGAGAACCCGGAGTGGCGGGACTTGGCGATCGGGCTCGGCTTGCCTCCGCTGGCTCCGCGCGAAAGGCGAAATGGACCCTGAAACAAGTTCAGGATGACGGGGTTGGAGTGTAATGGCGTGCATCACCCCGCCGCCCTCTTCAGCGCTACGCGGATGAGGTCGCCTTCCGCCGCGCCCTCGCCCAGTTCGTCGATCGCGCGGGCGACGGCGGCTGCCGCCACGGCGGGTTTGAAGCCGAGGTTTTGCAGGGCGCTGACGGCGTCGGCGCTGGCTCCGCCCTTTGGCAGCGCAGCGGCGACTCCGGGCGCGGTCGGCAGGGCGCCGGCCTTGTCGGCCAGTTCGTTGACGATGCGGCTGGCGAGCTTCGGCCCCACGCCCTGTGCCCGCGCGATGGTGGCGGCGTCTCCCGAGGAGCAGGCGCGCTGGACTTCTTCTGTGCTGAGCGCCGAGAGGATCGCCAACCCCACCTTGCTGCCCACCCCCTGCACCTGGGTGAGCAGGCGAAACCAGTCACGCTCACCGGCGGTGGCGAAGCCCAATAGGCGCATGTCGTTCTCGCTCACCTGCAGGTCGGTGAAGACCGTGCAGCCCTCGCCCGTCTCGCCGAGCGCGGCGAGCGTCTTCGACGAGCAGTGCACGAGGTAGCCCACGCCCGCCACGTCGATCACCGCCCAGTCGGCGCCGGTTTCGTCGAGCAGGCCCTTCAGCTTGGCAATCATGCTTTGTTCTTGGCCTGCGCCCGCGCGTTTGGCCAGTGCGCCGCGCAACTCGTCCACGCCGCGCTGTTTGTAGGACCTGTCACACTTGTCACGGTGTCCAGGAGAATTTGTCGTCTTGCCCGCAAAGGTGTCGTCTTGCGGGATGCAGCGTCGCCTTGTGGCCGCGCGCTAGGGCCGGAGAGACATGGGGCATCGAGTATCGGCATCGGGCCAAGCGTAGCGGCGCGGTGGCATGTAGGAAACCGCGCGGGTTGAGCCGCGCATCCGCAGTGCCTAGGTTGACCCGGGTGAGCCGCGTGCTGCCTCTGACCTTCCGCCTAATGCTCGCCGCGATGCTGGCGGTGATCGGGCTGCACGCGGTGCCCGACCAGCCGCTGCCGGCGCAGGTCTCGCACGGCTCCGCGTTCAGCGCGGGGACGGTCGAGGTCTCGCTGCTGGCGCGCCGCGTCGCGCCGGGCGAGGTCAGGCCGATCGCGGCACCGGTGCCGCTTCCGCTGATTCCCGTCGCCGAGCCGGTCCTCAGCGTTTCATCCTTGCAGCCGGGCGAGGCCTGGCCTTCGCACCCGCAGACCGGTCCGCCAGTCCTGCGCCTCGGGCGCGGCGATCCTCCACCCCGCGCGCCTCCCGCCTCGTCCTGAAGCCTTTCCCGCGCGCCCGCCGGGGTGCGCACGCACTTTTTCAGGACAACAGACATGACTGCCATCGACACCGCCTCCGCCGCGCGCGGCGGCGACCGCTTCGACGCGATCGAAGCCCTGCTGGCGCGCTACCCGCGCGTCGACGCCGACGAGCTTGCCGAGCTCAAGACCTGGTTCCGCAAGGAAGCGAGCGCCTTCGAGGTCGCCAGCATGGCGAGCAAGGAGGCGATCCACGCCCCCTATCGCCAGTTCCGCGCCGACCACATCGACCGGCTGCGCCCGATCGACATGGTCAAGGGCCTCGCCTTCGCGGCGGCGATCGTGGGCCTGCTGCTCGCGGTCTTCGTGATCAAGGCATAGCCGCATACCTGGGGGCGGGCCGATGGGCTCGCCCCCATCCCCCGAGCATCAAGCGCGCCTTGGGCCGCCCGAAGCAGCGCGGGCGTGGACAGGCGCGGGCCGATCCGACACAACGCGCGCCCATGAGCTGGAACACCTTCGGCCGCGTGCTGCGGATGACCACCTGGGGCGAGAGTCACGGGCCGGCGCTGGGCGCGGTGCTCGACGGGTGCCCGCCGGGACTCGCGCTGAGCGAGGCGGACATCCAGCCATTCCTCGACGCGCGGCGACCGGGACAAAACAAGTTCACCACCCAGCGGCAGGAGCCGGACGCGGTGCGCGTGCTGTCGGGCACGTTCGAGGGGCGGACAACCGGCACCCCGATCAGCCTGATGATCGAGAACGTCGACCAGCGTTCCAAGGATTACTCGGAGGTCGCCAAGGCCTATCGGCCTGGCCACGCCGATTACGCCTACGACGCCAAGTATGGCTTCCGCGACTATCGCGGCGGCGGGCGCAGCTCGGCGCGCGAGACTGCGGCGCGCGTGGCGGCGGGCGCAGTGGCGCGGCTGGTGATCCCCGAGGTGCGGATCGAGGCCTACGTGGTCGAGATCGGCGGCGACGCCATCGACCGCGCGGCGCTCGTTCTGGAAGAAATCGGCCATAACCCGTTCTGGTCGCCTGACGCGGCTGCCGCCAAGCGGTGGGCGCGGGCGGTCGACGAGGCGCGGCTTGCCGGCTCCTCCCTCGGCGCGGTGGTGGAGTGTGTGGCGCACGGTGTCCCAGCCGGCTGGGGCGCGCCGATCTACGCCAAGCTCGACGCCGACCTGGCAGCCGCGATGATGGGCATCAACGCGGTGAAAGCGGTCGAGATCGGCGACGGATTTGCCGCGGCGCGACTGACCGGCGAGCAAAACGCGGACCCGATGCGCCCAGGCAATGATGGCCCGCGGTTCGAGGCCAACCACGCAGGAGGCATCGCCGGGGGCATTTCCACGGGGCAGCCGGTGGTCGTGCGGGTGGCGTTCAAGCCGACCAGTTCGATCCTCACCCCAGTCGAGACCATCGACCGCGAGGGCAACGCCACCGAAATCCGCACCAAGGGGCGCCACGATCCGTGCGTGGGCATCCGCGGCACCCCGGTGGTCGCGGCGATGATGGCGCTGGTGCTGGCGGACCACAAGCTGCTGCACCGCGCACAGTGCGGATGAGCGCGCGACTAGCTAGGTAGAACGCTCCGGCTCCGCGTTCGCGGCGAGGCTTTCCATCAGGTTCCACAATGCCGAGACGCTGCCCGGCGACGGCACCGGGCTGTCCGCCAGCATACCGATCGCGCTATCCAACTCCGCGTTCCGGCCGATGTGCGCCATGCTCCAGCGCGTGAACGATCGCTGCGGATGCATCTCCCGCAGCAGCACGCGGATGTTCGCATGGCGCGGATCGGCCTCGATCCACTCCATGACTTTCGCCACGGCATCGCGCGAACCTTCGAGGATTTGCGCGTAGTAAGCGGGCGTGCTCACCAGCGCGCCGGTCACCGAGAGGGCGCGGTTGTTGGCCAGCGAGGACGCAAGGATGCGCGCAAGTTCCCCCGCGTGCTCGGCCTCGGTCACCCGGTTGTCACTGATATAGAGCAGCGCGAACGGCATTCGGTCTCCGAGGCAACGCGAAGCGAACGCGCGGGCACGCTAATTCAGCCTAAGCCGCCGCCGAGTTCAAGCCTTCCGGCGAGGCTCGCACCGCCACATGAAGTTGCGCGCCGCTGATTGAAAATTTCGATGTTCGCAATCGCAACAATCGGCTTTGCTGCGCTGCGATAGACCCTATCTCCGCCGCGGAATTCAACCCCATCCGATCTCAGGAGACATACGACACATGGGTATCATCGGCAGCCAGCTGAAGCCGTTCACCGCCACCGCATACAAGAAGGGCGGGAAGTTCCTCGACGTGACCGAGCAGGACGTCGCCGGCAAGTGGGCGGTGTTCTTCTTCTATCCGGCGGACTTCACCTTCGTGTGTCCGACCGAACTCGAAGACCTCGGCGAGCACTACGGCCAGCTCCAGAAGCTCGGCGTCGAGGTCTACGCCGTGTCGACCGACACCCACTTCAGCCACAAGGCCTGGGCCGACAGCTCGGAGCGGATCGGCAAGCTGACCTTCCCGTTCCTGGGCGACCAGAACCACGTCCTGTCGAACAACTTCGGCGTGCTGCGCGAAGGCCAGGGCCTCGCCGACCGCGCAACGTTCGTGGTCGATCCCGACGGCGTGATCCAGCTGGTCGAGATCACCAGCGAAGGCGTCGGCCGCAATGCCAACGAGCTGGTGCGCAAGATCCGCGCCGCGCAGTATGTTCGCGCCAACCCCGGCCAGGTCTGCCCGGCCGCGTGGGAGGAAGGCGAGGCGACCCTCGCGCCGTCGCTGGACCTCGTCGGCAAGCTCTAACGCAACACCGTACCGCGGGCGCTCTCCTCCCCCTTTCGGAGCGCCCGCGGATAAGAGCCCGAGCCCAAGCTCGGGTCGCTGGAAGGCCCGGGGCATCCCTCGAAGCGCGCCCCGGGCCTTTTGCCCTCTACCAAACACACAGGATGACCATGCTCGACGCCGCGATGCAGACCCAGCTCAAGACCTATCTCGCGAACCTGCGCGAGCCGATCGAGCTTGTCGCATCGCTGGATGACAGTGGGAAGTCGGCCCAGACGCGCGAACTGCTGGGCGAGATCGCCGCGCTGCACGAGATGGTATCCGCCCGCTTCGATGGCAACGACGCGCGGCGACCGAGCTTCGTCATTCGCCGGGCGAGCGATCCAGCCAAATGGGTCCGCTTCGCCGGACTGCCGATGGGACACGAGTTCACCTCGTTGGTGCTCGCGCTGCTGTGGGCCGGCGGGCATCCACCCAAGGTCGAGCCCGAGTTGCTCGAGGCTGTGCGCAACCTCGAAGGCGACTTCGCGTTCGAAATGTATTTCTCGCTGTCGTGCCACAACTGCCCCGACGTGGTGCAGGCGCTGACGCTGATGGCGCTCGAGAACCCGCGCGTGACCGCGACGCTGATCGAGGGTGGCACTTTCCAGGCCGAGGTCGAGGATCGCGGCGTGATGGCGGTGCCGGCGACGTTCCTGAACGGCGAGCCGTTCTACAACGGCAAGTTGGAACTCGCCGAGGTGCTGGCGAAGCTCGACACCGGCGCGGCGGCCGCGGCGGCCGAAAAGCTGTCGGCCAAGCCCCCGTTCGAAGTGCTGGTGCTCGGCGGCGGCCCCGCCGGGGTTGCCAGCGCGATCTATACCGCGCGCAAGGGCTTCACCACGGGCATTGCCGCCGAGCGGTTCGGCGGGCAGCTCAACGATACCCTCGGGATCGAAAACCTGCCGGGGACCGCCTACACCGAAGGCCCCAAGCTCGCGACCGAGCTCAAGGGCCAAGTCGATGCCAACACCGTAGAACTCGTCAACCACGCGCTGGCCGAACGGCTGGAGCCTGCGTCGGAGATCGGCGGCCTGCACACCGTGCACTTCGCCGGCGGCGGAACCCTGCAGGCGCGCAGCTTGATCCTCGCCACCGGTGCGCGCTGGCGCAATCTCGGCGTGCCGGGCGAGGCGGAGTATCGCAACAAGGGCGTCGCTTACTGCCCGCACTGCGACGGCCCGCTGTTCAAGGGCAAGCGCATCGCGGTGATCGGCGGCGGCAACTCGGGCGTCGAGGCGGCGATTGATCTCGCCAAGATCGTCGCGCACGTGACGCTGATCGAATTCGACAGCCAGCTGCGCGCCGATGCGGTGCTGCAGGCCAAGCTCCGCAGCATGGGCAACGTCGACGTGCTCACCAGCGCGCAGACCACCGAAGTGCTCGGCGACGGCAATCGGGTGAGCGGCCTCAAGTACAAGGACCGCACCACCGGCGAGGAGCACGATCTCGCGCTCGAAGGCGTGTTCGTCCAGATCGGACTCGTCCCCAACACCGAGTGGCTGAAGGACAGCGGCCTCGAACTGTCGCCCCACGGCGAGATCGTGACCGACGAGGAAGGCCGAACCAATCTCGGCGGCATCTTCGCCGCGGGCGACGCGACCACGGTGCCCTACAAGCAGATCGTCGTCGCCATGGGCGAGGGATCGAAGGCGGCGCTGTCGGCATTCGATTACCTCATCCGCAACGAGCCGCTGGCGGAGGCCGCGTAAGCCCGCCGTTCATCGGGCGTATCGCTCAATAAGTCGCAATTAATCGATTGGACGCTTGATCCGCGTCGGCGCATTCTCTCCTTCTAACGTGCGCAAAGCACAGCGAGAGGAGAGACCCGCATGGACGCCAAGACCGGTTCGATCGAGGGGGGCTGCCCGTTCAACGGCGATGGCGGCGTACGCGCGCTGCTCGGGCGCACCAACAAGGATTGGTGGCCCGAAATGCTGGCGACCGAGTTCCTCAACCCCAACGGCCCGAGCAATCCGTACGGCGGCGACTTCGACTACGCCGAGGCGTTCAACGCGCTCGACTACAACGCGCTCAAGGCCGATCTCACCGCGCTGATGACCGACAGCCAGCCGTGGTGGCCGGCGGACTACGGCAACTACGGCCCGTTCTTCATCCGCATGGCCTGGCACGCGGCCGGCACCTACCGCACCGCCGACGGCCGCGGCGGGGCCAACAGCGGCCAGCAGCGCTTCGCCCCGCTCGATTCGTGGCCCGACAACGGCAACCTCGACAAGGCGCGCCGGCTGCTGTGGCCGATCAAGCAGAAGTACGGGAAGGCCATTTCCTGGGCGGACCTGTTCATCCTCGCCGGCAACGTGGCGATCGAGAGCATGGGCGGCCCGGTGTTCGGCTTCGGCGGCGGCCGTGCGGACGTGTATGAGCCCGAACGCGACATCTACTGGGGCAGCGAAGACAAGTGGGTCAACGAAGGCGTACAGACCCGCATCGCGCCCGAGCATGGCATGCACGAGCTCGAAGGCCCGCTCGCCGCGATCCAGATGGGACTGATCTACGTCAATCCCGAAGGTCCGGGCGGCAACCCCGATCCGCTGCAGTCGGCGCGCGACATCAAGGAAACCTTCGCCCGCATGGCGATGGACCACGAGGAGACTGTTGCCCTCACCGCCGGCGGCCACACTTTCGGCAAGGCGCACGGCAACGGTGACGCCTCGAAGCTCGGCCCGGCACCGGCGGGCGGCGATCTCGTCGCACAAGGGTTCGGCTGGGTCAGCCAGAACGAGAGCGGCCACGGCGAGCATACCGTGACCAGCGGGATCGAGGGATCGTGGGTCAACACGCCCACGCAGTGGAGCGAGAACTACTTCCGCCTGCTGCTCGACTACGAATACGAGCTGGTCCGCTCCCCCGCCGGAGCGCAACAGTGGCAGCCGGTCAATCAGAAGCCGGAGGACATGGCGCCGGCCGCGTGGGACCCCAACAAGAAGGTCCCGACCATGATGACCACCGCCGACATGGCGCTGCGCGAAGACCCCGAGCTGCGCAAGATCAGCGAGAAGTTCCGCAACGACCACGAGGCGTTCAAGGACGCCTGGGCGCGCGCGTGGTTCAAGCTGACCCACCGCGATATGGGGCCCAAGATCCGCTACCTCGGCCCCGAAGTCCCGAGCGAGGACCTGATCTGGCAGGACCCGGTTCCGGCGGGTACCAAGCCTTCGGACGCCGATGTCGCGGCGGTGAAGCAGAAGATCGCCGATAGCGGTCTTACGGTAGCGCAGTTGATCAAAGCGGCGTGGGCCTCGGCCAGCACCTACCGGAAGTCCGACTACCGCGGCGGCGCCAACGGAGCGCGGGTGGCGCTCAGCCCCCAAAAGGATTGGGAGGTCAACGAGCCCGACGTGCTCGCCAAGGTGATCGGCACGCTCAACGGCCTGCGCGGTTCGATGAGCCTCGCCGACGCGATCGTGCTCGGCGGCGTCGTCGGGCTGGAGCAGGCGGGCGCCGGCAATGTTTCCTTCACCGGCGGGCGCGGCGATGCCACCCCGGAGCAGACCGACGCCGACAGCTTCGCGGTAATGGAGCCCGAAGCCGATGCCTTCCGCAACTATGTCGGCAAGAAGAAGCTTAGCGTGAAGGTCGAGGAGATGATGCTCGACCGCGCCAGCCTGCTCGGCCTCTCAGTGTCCGAGATGACCGTGCTGATCGGCGGCCTGCGGGTGCTCGGCGCCAACCACGGCGAGCGCGGGCACGGCCACTTCACCAAGCGGTCGGGCCAGTTGACCAACGACTTCTTCGTCAACCTCTACGACATGACCAACGTGTGGAGCGAGGCCGAGGGATCGGACGGGCAAGAGTACGTCGCGATCGACCGCGCGAGCGGCGGCGAGAAGTGGCGCGCCCCCCGCGCCGCCCTGATCTTCGGCTCGAACTCCGAACTGCGCGCCGTGGGCGAGGTCTACGCCGAGCGCGGCAACGAGGAGAAGTTCAGGGCGGACTTCGTCAAGGCCTGGACCAAGGTCATGAACGCCGACCGCTTCGACCTGACCTGCGCCAAGTATCACAAGTAAGCCGGTCAACCCGGCCTGCCAGAAGGGCTCGCGGCACCCCCCCGCGGGCCCTTTTTCGTGCTCGGCTCGACTCGGCGCCCCGTCCGTGAGACACCCGCCGCGGGAGGGCGGCGCATGAGCGAACGACGAACCGCGACGCGCGCGCAGATCGCCTCGGTCGCGGCGGGCAATGCGCTCGAGTTCTACGATTTCCTCGTGTTCAGCATCTTCGCCGTGCAGATCGGCCAGGCGTTCTTCCCGGCGAGCGATCCGATCAACAGCCTGCTCGCCGCGCTCGCCACGTTCGGTGCCGGGTTCGTCACCCGGCCATTGGGCGCGTGGATGTTCGGCCGTTATGCCGACCGGCGCGGGCGGCGGCCGGCGATGGTCGCCTCGTTCACCCTGCTCGGCGCGTCGAGCGTCGCACTCGCGCTGGTGCCGCCCTACGCCGCGATCGGCGCGGTCGCGCCGGTGCTCGTGATCGTCGCTCGCTTGCTGCAAGGGTTGGCTCTGGGCGGAGAGGTGGGCCCGAGCAGCGCCTTCCTGACCGAGATCGCGCCGGCGGCGAAGCGCGGCGCCTACGTCTCGCTGCAATTCGCCTCGCAGAATTTCTCGATCCTGATTGCCGGCCTCGTCGGGGTCGGCCTGGCGGCCGTCATGAGCGAGCAGGCGCTCGCCGCGTGGGGCTGGCGGATCGCGCTGATCGCCGGGGCCAGCATCGTGCCGATCGGACTGATACTGCGCCGGTCCTTGCCCGAAACGATGGAAACGCCCGCGCCAGACACGCCCGTTCGCGCGGCGACCCGCTACCGCCACATCGCCGTCGCCGCTCTGGTGACGATCGCCTCGGCGACGGTGATCAATTACGTGCTCACCTATCTCAGCACCTTCGCGCAAACCGATCTGGGAATGACTCCCGCCAAGGCCTTCGGCGCCACCGTCGCGGTCGGTGTGGGCGGGACGATTGGCGCGGTTGCCGGCGGATTGCTCAGTGACCGCTACGGCCGGCGGCCGCTCATGCTGGTGCCGATGGTGCTCACGGTCCTGTTGATCATGCCGACGTTCTGGCTCCTGCGCGCGTATCCCTCGGCGCTGGCGCTGTACGCCACGGCATTCGTCCTGCGGTCGGTTTCCGCGCTGGCGGGCACATCGGCGTTCATCGCCGTGTCGGAAGCCTTTCCCTCACGGGTACGTTCCACCGCGATCGGCCTGACGTATTCGCTATCGGTATCGACCTTCGGCGGCACCACCCAGTTCGCCGTGGCGTGGCTGGGCAAGGTGAGCGGCAGCGCGTTGGTGCCGGCGTGGTACATGCTACTGTTCGCGGTAGTCGGCATGATCGCCATGGTCATGCTGCGCGAGACCGCGCCGCGCTTTACCGCGCGCGCTTGAGCACGAGGTAGAGCGCGCCCTCCCCGCCGTGGCGAATGTGCGCGCTGCGGATCGAGGCGATCGCCGCGCCGTGCGAACTCGCCGCGAGCCAATCGAGCACTTTCGCGCGGATCGCCCCGCGTTTCGAGGCGCGGTCGGCGGCCTCGGCCGGGCGCGGCCTTCCGGCGATCAGCAGGACCACCCGTGCGCCCATTGCGCGCGCCTGCGCGACCCCATCGATCAGCCGGTCGTGGGCCTGGTCGAGCGTGTGGCCGTGCAGGTCGAGAGTGAAGTCGGGCTCGATGGAGCCGGCGCGAAAGCGGCGGTCCCAGTGGGAGTCGAGGCCTTGGCCAGCCCGGTCCTCCCCCGCACGGGTAGGGGGACCCGCCGCAGGCAGGTGGAGGGGCACTCGGCGAGATGGCGAGCCTTTGACCGAATGCGGTTGGGCAGAGGGAGGTGGGGCGCCCCCCCCCCCCCCCCCCCCGCGGGCCCCCCCCCCCCCC
>JAEWKG010000183.1 GCA_023386135.1 Pseudomonadota bacterium
TCGCTGGCGTGGTCGTCGTAGCGCCATAGCGGCTTCGAGGCGCCGAGATGCTTCATCAGCTTGCCCGTGACCCGCGTATCCTCACATGCAACCCCGTCGCAGGCGCGAAGCACCTCCGCCGCGCGCAAGGTGATGTCGCCGAGATTGCCAATCGGCGTCGCCACGATGTAGAGGCCGGGAGCAAGAGAAGCAGGCATTTGGTGGGACACGGCCGGCCTCATGAACCAGCGATGCGGGGAGCGGCAAGCATGAACATGATCGCCATCGATCGGCGCAAGGTGCTCGCAGTAGGCGGCGCGATGCTGCTGGCGGGGTGCAAGATCATTCCCGGCGGCGGCGCGGCCTCGACCGGGCCAGAGCCCGGACCGACACCAACCCCGAGCGAGGTCGAAAGCCCCCTTCCCGCCGATGCCGGACGCCACCGCGTCGCGCTGCTGGTGCCGATCTCGGGCGCCAACGCAGCGGTCGGCCAGTCGATCGCAAACGCCACCACGATGGCGCTGCTCGACACCAATTCGGACAACCTGCGCATCACCACCTACGACACCGCCGGCGGCGTGCGGGCGGCGGCGCAGCGGGCCGTGGCCGAAGGCAACAAACTGATCCTTGGGCCGTTGCTCTCGGAGGACGTCGCGCTCGCGCTGGCCGAGGCGCGGCCGGCCAAGGTGCCGCTGATCACCTTCTCCAACGACAGCTCGGTCGCCGGGCCGGACGTTTTCGTGATGGGCCAGGCGCCCGAGCAATCGATCCAGCGCACGGTCGACTATGCCAGAGCGCACGGTGCGGCGCGGTTTTCCGCGATCGTGCCGGAGGGCGAGTACGGCCAGCGCGCCGCGGCCGCCCTGCGCGCGGCGGCGGTCACCGCGGGCGGGACGGTGGGCGACGTCGAAAGCTACGCGCGAGGCAACACCTCGATCGTCAGCGCGGCGAACCGGCTGGTCGCCAAGGGCGGCTACGACGCAGTGCTGATCGCCGACGGGTCGCGCCTCGCCGCGCAGGCCGCGGCGGTGCTGAAGCCGCGCGCCACCGCCAAGGTCCAACTGCTCGGCACCGAGCTGTGGAGCGGCGAGAGCGACGTGACGCGATCGGTGCCCCTGCGCGGCGCGTGGTTCTCGGCGATGTCCGACAGCCGCTTCAAGCGCTTTTCCGACAGCTACAAGACGCGCTTCGGCGGCCAGCCCTACCGCGTCTCGACGCTCGGCTATGATGCCGTCCTGCTCGCGCTGCGCGTGGCCAAGGACTGGAAGCCGGGCCGGACTTTCCCCACTGCGCGGCTGCGCGACGAGGGCGGTTTCCTCGGTCTCGACGGTGCCTTCCGCTTCGGCCGCAATGGGGTGGTGGAGCGGACGATGGAGGTGCGCGAGGTGCGCGCCGGCCAGGTGGTGATCGTCGATCCGGCACCCGGCGCCTTCGCCAACTGACGATAACGCGCCGGCCCGCTTGAAGCGCGGTCCGCGCGCTGCGTATAGCCCTCGCCCATGTCCGACGATCTGTTCGCCAACACCCCCGCCTCGAGCGGCGATTACGACGCTTCTTCGATCGAGGTGCTCGAGGGCCTTGAGCCGGTACGCCGCCGCCCCGGCATGTACATCGGCGGCACCGACGACCGCGCGCTGCACCACCTCGCCGCCGAGGTGCTCGACAACGCGATGGACGAGGCGGTCGCGGGGCACGCGACGCGGATCGAGGTGAGCCTGGAGGAAGGCAACCGCCTGTCGATTGCCGACAACGGCCGCGGCATGCCGGTGGCCGAGCACCCCAAGTTCCCCGGCAAGTCGACGCTCGAGGTGATCATGTCGATGCTGCACTCGGGCGGCAAGTTCTCGGGCAAGGCCTACGCCACCTCCGGCGGCCTGCACGGTGTGGGCGTGAGCGTGGTCAACGCGCTCTCCAGCCATACGCGGGTGGAAGTGGCGCGCGACCGGCAACTCTACGCGCAGGAATTCGCGCGCGGGGTGACACTCGGGCCGTTGCAGGAACTGGGCCCGACGCCCAACCGGCGCGGAACCACCGTGACCTTCACGCCCGACATCGAGATTTTCGGCGACCGTGAGTTCAGCGCCAAGCGGCTGTTCAAGCTCGCTCGCTCGAAGGCCTATCTCTACGCGGGCGTCGAAATCCGCTGGAAATGCGCGGCCAGCCTGGCGACCGACGATGTGCCCGCTGAAGCGGTATTCAAGTTCCCCGGCGGCCTCTCCGATCACCTCGCCGAGCAGATTGGCGGGCGCGAGTGCGTCACCGCCCAGCCCTTTGCCGGCACCCAGGATTTCCCGGACGAACATGGCCGCGTTGAGTGGGCGATCGCTTGGCCGCTGTGGTCCGACGGATCGTACTCGTGGTACTGCAACACCGTGCCCACCCCCGACGGCGGCACCCACGAGCAGGGCCTGCGCGCCGCGCTGACCAAGGGTTTGCGCGCTTTTGCGGAGCTGATCGGGCAGAAGAAGGCCAAGGATCTATCCGCCGACGACGTGATCACCGGGTCGGAGATCATGCTCAGTGTGTTCATCCGCGATCCCCAATTTCAGAGCCAGACCAAGGATCGCCTCACCAGTCCCGAGGCAGCGCGGCTGGTCGAGAACGCGGTGCGCGATCACTTCGACCACTTCCTGACCGACAACATGGATCGCGGCCGCGCGCTGCTCGGCTCGGTGATGGAGCTGATGGACGAGCGCCTGAAGCGCTAGGCCGAGCGCGAGATCAAGCGCAAGACCGCCACCAACGCCAAGAAGGTCCGCCTCCCCGGCAAGCTGACCGACTGCACCGGCGAAGGCGGCGGCGAGACCGAGCTGTTCATCGTCGAAGGCGACAGCGCCGGCGGCAGCGCCAAGCAGGCGCGCGACCGCAAGACGCAGGCGATCCTCCCCATTCGCGGCAAGATCCTCAACGTCGCCAGCGCGACCGCCGACAAGATCCGCGCCAACACCGAAATCGCCGACCTGACGCTGGCGATGGGCTGCGGCACGCGCAAGGACTGCAACGCCGAGCTCCTCCGGTACGACCGGATCGTCATCATGACCGACGCCGATGTCGACGGCGCGCACATCGCCACGCTCTTGATGACGTTCTTCTTCCAGGAAATGCCCGACGTGGTGAAGCGCGGGCACCTGTTCCTCGCCCAGCCGCCGCTGTATCGCCTGACTGCGGGCAAGGAGAGCGCCTACGCCCGCGACGACGCGCACCGGGCGGAGCTGGAGGCGACCCAGTTCAGGGGCAAGAAGGTGGAAGTCGCGCGCTTCAAGGGCCTTGGCGAGATGAACCCGCAACAGCTGCGCGAAACCACCATGGCACCCGCCAGCCGCAGCCTGATCCGCATCACCCTGCCCCCCGAGCACGAGCAGCGCTTCGCGATCCAGGAACTGGTCGATCAGCTGATGGGCCGCAACCCGGAGCACCGCTTCAACTTCATCCAGAACAACGCCGCCGAGTTCGACCGCGAGCTGATCGATGCCTGACCGCCGCCGCTTCGCGCGCGCGTGGATGACCGAGCTGACCCGCAACCGTTCGGTGCTCGCCCTGCTGGCGGTCGGCTCGGTCCTGCTGCTGGTCGCGGTGATCGCCGCGGTCGCCTCGCTGCGCACGTTGACCGAGAACAACACCGCGGTCGAGCACACCCTGCGGGTGCAATCGTCGCTCAACCGCCTCGTCAGCTACAACGAACGCATCGAAACCGCCCGGCGCGGCTTTCTGCTCGCGCCCGACCCGGCCTTCGTCGCGACCGTGCGCGGCGCGATGGACGATTTCGGCAACGAGCTAACCGAGGCGGATCGCCTCGTCGCCGACAACCCGCGCCAGGTCGCCCGCATCGACGAAATCAAGCGGCTCGCTACCGAACGCGAGCCGATCATCACCGACACGTTGCTGACCCCTGCGACCATCGCCGCGCAGGCTCGTGAAACCGGGCTCAACAAGGAGCGCGGCGTGCAAATCACCCGGCGCATCCGCGAGGTGACTCGCCAGATGCTGGACGCGGAAGATAACCTGCTCTTCGCGCGCAACCGTGCCCAGGTCGCTTCGCAGACCCGGTTCTATCTCATCTCCGGAACGGCGACATTGCTGCTGCTGGCAACGTTGCTAGCGGTCATCGTGCTGGTGCTGCGCTTCAACCGCGATCTCAACAAGGCGCAGGTGCGTCTGCGCGAGGCGAACGAGGGGCTGGAGGATGCGGTCGCCGCGCGCACTTCGGAACTGTCCCGCGCCAACCAGGAAATTCAGCGCTTCGCCTACATCGTGAGCCACGACTTGCGCTCGCCCCTGGTCAACGTGCTCGGCTTCACCGCCGAGCTCGATGAAGCGCGCAAGCTGATCCGCAAGTTCCTGGAGGAGCTGTTCGAGCAGCATCCCGAGCTGCGCAATCAGGCGGTCTGGCTGGCGGCGGACGAAGACCTCCCCGAAGCGCTCGATTTCATCCGCAAGTCGACCGAGAAGATGGACCGGTTGATCAACTCGATACTCGAGCTGTCGCGCCAGGGCCGCCGACCGCTGTCGCCCGAACTGCTCGACATGAATCAGGTCGCCGACGGGGTGGCCGCCTCGCTCTACCAGCGCGCGGAAGCCGCGGGCGCGGAGGTGGTGGTGGAACCCATCCCGCCGCTGCAGAGCGACCGGATCGCGGTCGAGCAGATCCTCTCCAACCTGGTCGAGAACGCACTCAAGTACCTGAGCCCCAAGCGCGCCGGCCGGGTCGAGGTGAGCGGGCGCAAGGTCGGGCGAATGATCGAGATCGCGGTCAAGGACAACGGCCGCGGGATCGATCCGGCCGATCACGCCCGCGTGTTCGACCTGTTCCGCCGCGCGGGAACGCAGGACCAGCCCGGCGAAGGGATCGGCCTCGCCAATGTGCGCGCGCTGGCCTATCGGCTCGGCGGCACGGTCGAAGTCGACTCGCAACTTGACGAAGGCGCGACATTCACGCTTTCGTTGCCCGAACACTTTGTCGCAGTGGAAACAGTCACATGAACGTCCATCAGACCGTCGGCATCGTCATGATCGAGGACGACGAGGGCCACGCCCGCCTGATCGAAAAGAACATCCGCCGCGCGGGCATCTCGAACGACATCAAGCATTTCGCCGATGGCAGCACCGCGCTCGACTACCTGTTCAACGCGGCCGAAGGGCCAGCGCACAACGGGCCGTGCATGGTGCTGCTCGACCTCAACCTGCCGGACATGAGCGGGACCTCGATCCTGGAAAAGGTCAAGGCGCACCCGGTGCTCCACCGCACGCCCGTGGTGGTGCTGACGACCACCGACGACAAGGTCGAGATCCAGCGCTGCTACGATCTGGGGTGCAACGTCTACATCACCAAGCCGGTGAACTATGAAAGCTTCGCCGACGCGATCCGCCAGCTCGGCCTGTTCTTGGCGGTGATCCAGGTCCCCGAGGTCGACGGGCAATAACCTTCCCACGAATCCTCTATGTCGACGACGACGACGGCCTGCGCCGTCTGACCCAGCGCGCGCGCGGCCGGCGCGGGTTCGCGGTCGAGGTCGCCGAAAGCGCCGACGCCGGGATGGCGCGGATCAGGGCCGAACACTTCGATCTGGTCGCAGTCGATCACTACATGCCGGGCAAGAGCGGGCTGCAACTGCTCGACGAGATCGTCGCCCTGCCCGACCACCCCCCGGTGGTGTTCGTAACCGGCAATGACGACACAGCGGTGGCGGTGAAGGCAATCCACGCCGGCGCGCTGGACTTCGTGGTCAAGACCGTCGGCGAGAGTTTCTTCGACCTGCTCGACGGCCGCTTCCGCCAGGCCTTGTCGCGCGCCGACCTCGAGCGTGCCAAGCGGCAGGCCGAGGCCGACCTGATCGTCGCCAACGAGCGGCTCGAGCTGCTGGTGCGAGAAGTGCATCACCGCGTGTCCAACAGCCTGCAGATGGTGCTGGGGTTCGTGGCGCTGCAGGCCACCCAGTCGAAGGAGCCGCCGGTCCGCGCCGCGCTCGACGAGATCCAGAACCGCATCAAGGCGATCAGCAAGGTCCACCAGCGGCTCTACACCCGCGAAGACCTGACCGCGATCGACCTCGACGCCTACCTCACCAGTCTCGTCGACGACTTGCGCGAAAGCATCCCGCAGCGCGGGCGGGCGATCGACATCGAGCTGTCCGCTGAGCCCGTAACGGTTAGCCCGGACACTGGCGTTTCGGTCGGGGTGATCGTCAACGAACTGGTCAGCAACGCGGCCAAGTATGCCTTTGCGGAAGGACAGGGCGGGACGATCTCGGTCCGGCTCGAAGCCTCGGAGGACGGCGGGTTCGTGCTGGGTGTGGCCGACGATGGCCAGGGCATCGGCGACGCGGGCGGACCAGTGGGCACCGGTCTCGGCACGCGCATCGTCAGCGCAATCGCGCGCAGCCTGCACACCAAGCTCGAGACGATGGAGAGCGAGCGCGGCACCGCGCTGCGGCTGCAAGTCCCCGGGCCGAAGCGCTAGTCGGGTCGGCCGAGATACCGCCCGGCCCAGGCGGCGATGACGGCGGCGGCGAAATCGGCGTCGGCCTGCTTCAGCAGCAGGTGATCGGCGCCCGCCAGGCTGACAAAGCTCTTGGGGTGCATGGCGGCCGCGAACAGTCGCGCGGCGTTGTCGATCCCGACCAGCGCGTCGGTCGGCGAATGCAGCAACATCAGCGGCCGCCCCAGTGCGCCGACTTCCTCCGCCAGATCGACCCCGCGCAGGTGATCGAGGAAAGCGCGGCTGATGGTGAAGTGGCGGCCGCCGATCAGCACCGTGCCCTCGCCATCGCGCTCGATCGCGGCAACGTCGCCCGAGACCTGGTGCAGCACATGCTCGACGCTGGCCGGCGCCCCGATGGTGGCGACCGCCGCGACTGCGTCGATCTCACCGGCAGCCGCAAGCACCGCAGCGCCGCCCAGGCTGTGTCCGATGATCAGCACGCCGGGGCCGAAGCGGTCGATCAGCCAGCGGGTCGCGGCGGTGACGTCGGCGACGTTGGCGGGAAAGCTGTCCGCCCCGAAGTCGCCCTCGCTGTCACCAAGCCCCCGGAAGTCGAACCGGAGGCAGGCGATCCCGCGGTCCGACAGCTCGCGGCTCACCGCGACGGCCGCCTTGCTCTGACGCGTACAGGTGAAGCAGTGCGCGAACAGCGCCGCGCCTTGCAGCCCGCCGGCGGGTAATTCGAGCGTGGCGGCGAGCGTGGGGCCGCCGGGCTGAGCGATGCGGATCGACTCGCTGGGCATGACGCGGCCAGTGGCACAAAACGCACGTCCGCGTCATGTGCCCCGTTGCTTGGCGGTGCCGGGCACGGCACAACGAGGCCGAAGAGGGGAATGCCATGATCGCTCGTTTCATCGTGCCGTTGGCGCTCGCCGCCGCCGCTCCGCTCGCCGCGCAGGCAACGCCTCCACCTGCGCCGGCCACCTCCCCGGCGGTGCGGGATGGAGCGCAGGCGATCGCCGACGCCCTGATGAGCAAGCGGCCGGCGGCGGAGGTATTCTCGGCACAATTCCTGGCCGCAGTGCCGCCCGAGAAACTTACTGCGCTCATCGGCCAGATCGCTTCGCAATTCGGCCCGCTCGAAGGGCTCGACGGGGTGACGCCGACGGGGCCCGTCAGTGGAGTGATCGCGCTTCGCTTCGGCAAGGCAGTCTACAGCGGACCGTTCACCCTTGGACCGGACGGCAAGATCGTCAACCTTCTCCTCAACGACTACCGCCCGATCGGCGATAGCGTCGAAGCGATACAGCGAGACCTGACGGCGCTCCCGGGCACCGCGGGGGTGCTCTACGCGCCGCTCGACGGGCGCGCGCCGCTGTTGTCCGTCAACGCCGACCGCGAATTCGCCATAGGTTCGGCTTTCAAACTCTACGTGCTCGCGGCCCTGGCCCGCCAAGTCGAGCAGGGGACGCGGCATTGGGACGATGTCGTGCATCTCGATGACCAGCGCTCGCTGCCCAGCGGCCAGATGCAGGACTGGCCCAAGGGGGCGCCGGTCACGCTCCACACGCTGGCGACGATGATGATCTCGATCAGCGACAACACCGCGACCGACCAGCTCATCCACCTGCTCGGCCGCGAAACGATCGCGCAGGAACTGCGCGCGAGCGGCCACTCCGCGCCTGAGCGGACGCTGCCGTTTCTCACCACGCGCGAACTGTTCGCGCTCAAGGCCGATTCCGCGCGCGGCGCGAAATTCGCAAGTCTCGGCGAAGACGAACAGGCGGTCGCACTCGAAGCGTTGGCACAGGAAATCACCGCTGACCCGGCCCACGTCGCCGTGCCCGCTTTTGTTACGCCAACCCTCATCGACCGCGTCGAATGGTTTGCCAGCCCCGAGGACTTGCGCCGCGTGCTCACCCGCATTGTCGCGCTCAAGGATGCGACCGCGCGCCAGATCCTCGCGGTCAGGCCCTCGATCGCCGCACCTCAGCGGAAGAGCTGGGGCTACGTAGGGTTCAAAGGCGGGTCGGAGCCGGGCGTTCTCAATGCCACCTGGCTGCTGCAGACGCCGGCCGGCGAGTGGCGGGTGCTGACGATGAGCTGGAACAACCCCGACGCTCCGCTCGATCAGGCGCAGCTTGAATTGCTCACCCAGCGTATCCTTGCCTTGCCCTAACCAGGTTTGCCGCTTACCGCTTACGTAAGCGGGAAAAGGAAGGTCCGGTATGGTCGATCGTTTCGAGGGCACCAGCAACTACATCGCGACCGAGGATTTGAAGGTCGCGGTCAATGCCGCGGTGACCTTGCGCCGGCCGCTGCTGGTGAAGGGCGAGCCGGGCACCGGAAAGACGGTGCTCGCCTACGAGATCGCCAAGGCGATCGACGCGCCCTTGATCGAGTGGAACATCAAGTCGACCACCAAGGCGCACCAGGGCCTCTATGAATAC
>JAEWKG010000208.1 GCA_023386135.1 Pseudomonadota bacterium
CGGCGATGATGAGCCCGATCGCCGCCAGCCCCGGCGTGCCGGCGAGGAGACCGAGGAGCAAGATACGCACCGTCTCGCCCGGCAGCCCCAGCAAGGCAGCGGCGGGCAGCGCGGCGAGCAGCAACAGCGGCCCGAAGCTGAGCCAATGCGCCAGTAGCCGAACCGCGAACACCAGCTCTTCCGAAAGCCCACGCAGGACGAACTGCTCGATCACCCCGCTGTCGATGTCGTGCGCCACCAGCCGGTCGATGGGCAGGATCGCGGCGAGCAGGGCGGCGACCCACAGCACTCCGCCGCCGGTCCGCGCCAGCAGCGGCGCGTCGGGCCCGACCGCGAAGGGAAAGAGCACCGCGATGGCGACGAAAAACAGCACCGGCAGCCACGACCCGCCGCGCCCGCCGAACGCAAGCCCGAGGTCGCGGCGCAGCAGCGCGAGCGCCCTCACGCGGCGAACTCCGCGAGGTCGAGACGGCGCAGGTCCGGAACGTCGAGCGGCTGGTGCGAAGCGACGATCGCCATCCCGCCATGCTCGCGGAAGGCGCGCAGCTCGTCGAGCACCAGCGCCACACCCGCGGCATCGAGCCCGTTGAGAGGTTCGTCGAGCAGCCACAGCGCGGGATAGGCCGCGGCGGTCAGCAACAGCGCGGTGCGCTTGCGCTGGCCGGTCGAAAGATAGCGCACCGGCACGTCGAGCAAACCATCGAGTCCGACCGAGGCGAAAGCGCCGGGGCTATAAACCCCGCCGCTCAGCCGGTTCCACACCGCAAAGGCCTGCCCAAGCGGAAGGTGTTCGTCGAGCGGCAGCCGGTCGTCGAGCAGGCCGATTGAGCTTGCAAACGTCACGCGTCCCTCGAACGGCCGCAGGAGGCCCGCGACGATGCGCAGCAGGCTCGACTTGCCGGTGCCGTTGGCGCCCGCGACCTGCAGCACCTCGCCCGGAGCAAGCTCGAACGACAGGCCGCGGAACAGCAGGCGATCGCCGCGCCGGCAGGCGAGATCGTGCACGGTCAGACGCGGCTCCATCGGCGGCGGGCATAAGCAGTGCGCGCGAGCCTGCCAAGCAAGCGCTTGCCATGCGGCGGCCACGGGCGCACACCTCCCCCCGGTCGCCTCTGGGGGAAGAGGCATGCAGACACAGCATAACCACTTGTTGCGCGTGCTCGGGCTCGTGTTCGGGCTGGCGGCGGTCGTCGGCAGCGTGGTGGGGCAGGGCATCCTGCGCTCCCCCGGCATCGTCGCGCAGGCAAGCGGTTCGCCGGCGGTGCTGATCGGGCTGTGGGCCTTGGGCGCCGCGCTGGCGATGCTCGCGGCGTTGCCGTTCGCCGAGCTCGGTGCGGCAATACCTCGGGCGGGCGGTCCGATTGCGTTCGCCGAGCGGGCCTTCGGAACGCGAATGCGCGTGATCACTTCGTTTGCCCTGGCGTTGATGAATATCGCCGCAGCCGCATTGCTCGCGTTCGTAACTGGCGAGTTTCTCGTACGGCTTGGCGTCGGCGGTCAAACGCTTGGCCCAGGTTCGATCGGTGCGCTGCTGATCGTCCTCTTTTTCGTGACCAATGCCCTAGGAACCCGTGCGTGTGGAGCGATCCAGATTGGGCTGTCGAGCATCAAGGGGATGGTTCTCATCGGGCTGGTGGTGGCGCTGTTTTCGCAGCCCGGCGCACCCGCCGTGGACCAGACTCAGGTGATAGCAACTGCGGGCTGGACAGGATTCGGCGCCGCAATCCTGGTCATCGTGAGCGCGTACAACGGATGGGGCGACGTCGCGGCTTACGGCGAGGAGATCGCCGATCCGGGACGCTCGATTCCGCGAGCGCTGTTTGGGGGAATACTAGGCGTCGCGGCACTGTACTTGCTCGTGAATCTGGCGCTGCTCCATTCACTGACCCCAGCCGAGATGGCAGCGTCTGACTTCGCTGCCGCCGATGCGGCACGCGGCCTCTTCGGGGTAAGCGGCGACCGGTTCTTCACGATATTTGGAGTCTTGTCGGTTGGCGCGATCACCAACCTGTCCATGATGACGACGAGCCGGGTTGTCTTCGCTGCGGCGCGGGGCGGGCTTCTGCCCCGCGTCTTCAGCGCGGTCGACCGGCGAGGAACGCCGCTTGCCGCGCTCGCGCTCTCGGCAGTGACGGCGGCTGTGTTCCTGCTTTCGAACGCCTACATGGCGCTCAACGCTACCTCGACAGCGCTCGCGCAAGGCATTTACGTCTTGGTGTCGCTCGCGGCGATTGCCTTGCGCCGCACCGAACCAGACCTGCCGCGGCCGTTCAACATGCCGCTATACCCCATGTCGGGATGGGCGGTGTTGGCGTTCAACGTGTTCTTGCTTGGGGTATTCGTCGTGCAAGACCCGCTGAATTCGTTGCTCGGACTTGTGCTGGTCGGCGTATTGAGCGGCGGCTATCTGGCGTTGGCGCAACTGCGCGCACGCAACGCCAGGATCACCACCGCATGAGCATCTCCGAACTGACCGAAACCGAACGCGCCGCGGCCCTGGGTGAGTTACCCGGCTGGTCCCTGTCGCGCGAAGGCAAGGCGATCGAGCGCAAGCTGGCGTTCGGTGATTTCAGCGAGGCGTTCGCCTTCATGACCCGCGTCGCGCTGCTGGCCGAGAGCCGGGACCACCACCCCGAGTGGTTCAACGTCTACAACCGGGTGGAGATCACGCTCACCACCCACGACGCCGGCGGCCTCAGCCATCGCGACGTCGCGATGGCGAAGGCGATCGGCGCGCTGCTGGCCTAGTTCCTACTGTCCGAGCGGGCGCGTCAGGCTGCGCGCCTGCTGACGGACCTTGCCGGGCATCCACCGCGCCCCGAAGGCGAGGCGCTTGGCGGTCTTGCCCACCACCGTGTGCAGCTTCTCGCCGTGCACCGCATCCCACGCCGCCTGTGCCACTTCGCGCGCAGGCGTAATGTCGAGGCCGGCGCCCATCACGCGGTCGCGGATCGCTTCGTTCGAACCCTGGTTGGGTGCATGGTCGAGCAGCGGGGTGTCGATGAAGCTCGGCATGAGGTCGCGCACCTTGATCCCGAACTCGGCCCATTCGGCATCGAGCGCCTCGGTGATCCCGCGCACCCCGAACTTTGTCGCCGAATAGACGCTCGCGCCGCCGGTGCCGTAGATGCCCGCCGCGCTCGCGGTGTTGAGCAGGCACGAGCCCGGCGCCGACTCCTTGAGCCAGGGCAGCGCCGCTTGCGCTCCGAACAGCACGCCCTTCAGGTTGATGTCGAGGCAGCGCTCGATCTCGGCGACGGTGTTGGTGTCGATGCTGCCGCCCAGCGGAATGCCGGCGTTGTTGGCGACCACGTCGATCCGCCCGCCGGCGGCCTTGGCGAACGCGGCCAGCGCTTCGTCCCACGCGGCACGGTCGCGCACGTCGAACTTGTGGGCGTAGGAGTTGCCACTGCCGACATTATCCTGCGTGCCCTTCATGCCCGCGGCTTCGATGTCGCCGAGGCCGACGAACCAGCCGCGGCCGGCGAAGTACTCCGCGATCGCCCGCCCGATGCCCGAACCGCCCCCGGTGATGAAGATTGCCTTGCGTGCCGCCATGTCGTGTCCTCCCGTATTGGAAGGCCGGTTAGCGCGATCGGTGGCGGATTGCTACCGAATCGCGTGCGCTGTCGCTCAGAAGCGACCGATCCTGCGTCCGGCAGCCATGCGGTGCTCGAGGATATGAGCCAGCGGTGCCTTATAGAAGAACATCTGCTCTTCCGCAGTGAGCGACTGCGCGGGGTCGATAGGGGCATTGCGACGGCCCAGCCGCACGACCCACTCCCACACCGTGTCGCTCGCGGTGGAATGGTCGAGTACCAGCGCCTTGCGCCGCTTGCGCGTCTGCATCTGGTCCAGCGCCGCCACTGCGCGCGGCTGGTCCATCCGGGGCGCTGCCATGGCAATCGGGACGGCCGGCGCGATCTGGCGGTCGAACTTGAGCGCGCATTCGCCGTCGCCGACCCAGGACACGGTCGTGAAATGTTCGTGCGCATCCCATTTCAAGAGCGCGGATACCCCAATCGCCGGTGGCGATTCCATGCTTAGGCGCGCACTGTAGGGGTCGAGCGAAATGATCCACACCGCGCGCGCGCCCGAAATCAGCTCGAGCCGCGCCGCAATCGGCGACGCGAGCGGCGCCGGCGCTTGGCCGCGCACGCGCTCGGCAATGGTGGTGGACGGATTGCGCACATCGTCGCGGTAAGCGGTTTTGCTTAATTCCACGCTAAAATCGCGCGTTCACAGCGCCGGATTGTTGTAGCAATGCCAGGTGAAGATCGCGGTCGCCCCGCGGTGCGGGCGCCAGTATTCCGCCAGGGCGCGCGTTTCCTTCTCGCTCGGTCGCGCCTCCAGCCCGAGAATCTTGCCGAGACCCGCCTGCACCGCGAGATCGCCCGCGGGCCAGATATCGGGGCGCCCTTCTGCGAACAGCAGATAGATTTCTGCGGTCCAGCGGCCGATGCCCTTGATCTGCGTGAGGAGGGCGATCGCCTCCTCGTCATCGGCGGGAAGGTTGTCGAAGTCGATCGCGCCGGCCTCGACCAGCTCGCACAGGCTGCGGGCATAACCCTGCTTTTGGCGAGAGAGACCACAGGCGCGCAGGGTGTCGAAGTCGCGCGCCAGCAGGTCCGCGGTGGGGATGTCGGGGCCTAGCTCGCCTTCCAGCTTGCGCCACATGCTCGCCGCCGCGGCGACCGAGACCTGTTGGCCGACGATCGCGCGCAGCAGGGTCACGTAGCCGCGCTCGCGGATGCGCGGTTCGGGGTAGCCGGCGGCCTCCAGAGCGCGGGCGATCGCGGGCTCCTGCAAAGCGACTGCATCGAGGCTGCTCTTGATCTGCTCCGCCGACAAACCCACGCTCGCGCCCTCCCGTCTTGCCAAAAACTCGCCCAGTCCGTAGCAGCCGCGCCGGACGCCCGACAGGGGGCGCTTGCAACGGGACTTGAAGACCATGCCGCAGCTGATCGTCGTCAACCGCGCGGGCCAGGAATCGACCATCGACGTGGCCGACGGCCTCACCGTTATGGAAGCGATCCGCGACAACGG
>JAEWKG010000214.1 GCA_023386135.1 Pseudomonadota bacterium
CCCTCGCCGCCGGCCGCCGGGGGCAGAGGGGGCGGGAGAGCGCCTATCGACTGAGGCTGCGGCCGGGCGCGGCGGGGTTTGCCGCGGCGGGGGACAAGGCGCTGGGAAAGCCGCACACGCCTGTGGACTTGGCCTCGCCGAAGTCCACAGGGCTCCATGCCGGATACCGCAGCCGGGTGGGAATCTTGCAGGTGCGGCTGTACGCCGGGCGCTATCGCGGAACCTATTGGAAACCCGACAATAACGCCCTCCTTAGCCACCTCGCGCAGCTTGACCGGGCGTGCCGCGAGATCGACGCGGGAGGGTGAAAGTCACAGTGGTTGGAAGGCGGCTTTGCGTGACAGGTCCAACTGCCCCGGGCCCTCGGCGCCGCGCCGCGATTGACTTGGCCGTGGGCGCCGCCCTAGTTTCGCGCCGTTCACAGCTGGAAAGCGAACATGAAGGAAACTGCCGCCCGCTGAGCCGGCGCCGGGACGTCTCGTCCCGCGAGCGTCGAGCCGCACGCCTCCCGCGCCAACCGGCGCGTGCGTGCTGTTGCCGTGCCAGCAGGGGCAATTCCAGTGAACGTTTCGAAATACGAACAGCGCGTGCTCCACGCGCTCGCGCAGGGCGGCGCGATCCATCATGTGCGCGACGAAGGCGGGCGGATCGTGGCCGCGGACTGCCACACCCGCGACGGCTTCGTGCTGTCGGACTGCACCCTCGCGGTGTTCCGCCGCCTGAAGCAGCGCGGAATGATCGCCAGCCGCGGCGGCCGGCCCTACGCGATCACGCGGCTCGGGCTCTCCGCGGTGCGCGCGCAGCTCGACAACCGCTAGCGGGTCAGTTGCGGAAGCCGATCATCTGTTCGTACTTGGGCAGCACGCTGGCCCAGAACTCGACGTTGTCGATGAACAGGTCGGGCGACAGGCCGCCGTCGTCGAGGTCGACGTCCATCTCGAGGATCGGGTCGCCTTCCTTGTCGAGGAACGCGCGGCCGAAGCGCTGCGACTGGTTCCAGTCGTTGATCGCGGTCAGCGAGGGCGCGGTCTTGAGGTCGTAGCCCGAGTGGAACTGCACCGTCGCGCACTCCTCGTGGTCGGTGCAGTTGTAGAAGAGGATCTGAAAGGAGGTGCCGTCGATCTCGCTGGTGATCATCGGATCGCCGACCTTGTCGGTGCTGAGCTTGGCCGCGTAGCCCGCGTTGCGGAGCGCGGTCACCAGGCTCTCCGGGTCTTGCGCCTGCACGCTCGCCGCCGCGGCCGGCATCGCCAAACCGAGCGCGCTCGCCGCCAGCGCCAGGCTCATCCACTTCATCGATTGTCCCCCTCAAATGTCGGGCGAGAGTGCGGTGGAGCGGCGCCCATGTCAATCGGCGCGGCTGCGCACCGGACCGGCGCTTCGGCCGCGGCGATGGCCGGAACCAGCGGCGCCCCCGCGCGCTCTAGGGGCTCCCCCAACGCACTTCATGCGAGGATCGCAACGCCCATGGAAAACGACAGCTACACCCGCACCGGCGAGACCCGCCACACTGGCGACACCACGGTGCTCAACACCCTGATCGGCACGCTGATCGATTCGATCGAAGGCTATCAGAAGGCGGCCGCCGACACCGAGAACAGCCGCTATGCAGAGATGTTCAACGCGCGCGCGCAGGAGCGCCAGCAGGCGCTGACCGGGCTGCAGGCCGCGGTCGCCCGCCTCGGCGGCAACCCGGAGGACGACGGCACCACCGCAGGCGCCGTCCACCGCGGGTGGATCAACCTCAAGGAAGCGGTGCTCGGCCGCGACGACGAAGCGATCGTCAACTCGGTCGAGAGCGGCGAAGACTATCTCAAGGGCAAGTTCGAGACCGCCCTCAAGAACACCGACCTGCCCGCCGAAGCGCGCGGCGCGGTCGAGCAGGCGTGGCAATCGGTCAAGGCCGGCCACGACCAGATGAGCCAGTTGAAGCACGCGATCAGCTAGGCTTCGCGCGCTGAGCCCGACAGGCGGCGCTTCCGGACAGGCCCGGGAGCGCCGCCTTTGCTTGCGCGTTGAGCCGGCATGCCCTCGACCGCGATCCGCCGGGTGCTTTACCGCGCCGCTGCGCGCGAGCTCGATGTCGAGTTCGTGACCGGGCGGGTCTATCGTTACTTCGCGGTGCCCGAGGCGGTCGCAACCGGCTTGGGCCGCTACCGGTCGAAGGGCGCCTACTTCAACCGCATGTTGCGCGACCGTTTCAGGTTCGAAGAGCTCGGCGAGTGGGAGGATTTTGACGGCGGTTAAGTTTCCGCCCGAACTTCAGCGTCTTGGCGCTCGCAACCGTCCCTTCGGCGCAAGCGCGGAAACACCCCGCCTCGCCTGGCATTCGATCATCGTGCCCGGCGTGCGATCGGGCAGTTTTCAAGACCGAAGGAGAGACACCATGAACCAGCGCGACAACGAGCGCCGCCAAAGCGGCCAGCAGGAACAGCAGTCAGGAGGCAGCGATCGCAGCAGCCGTCAGGGCGGCCAGATGAACCAACAGTCGAGCGATCGCAGCGGACAGCAGGAACAGCAGTCCGGCGGCCAAGGCTACGGCGGCCAGCAGTCCGGCCAGCAGGAGCAGGGCGAGAACCGCCAGTCGGGCATGAGCGACAGCTCGGGCAGCGACCGCACCAGCGGCGACTTCGGCGAAGAAAGCCTGCGTTCGGATCAGGCTTCGCAGGAAGATTGGGACCGCGATTCGCAGGATAGCGGGATGGATTCGCAGAACCGTTCACGCCGCGACCAGAGCGACTTCGGCTCGAACGGCGAATAGGCCGACCGTCCATCAGATGAAGCGGCGGCCGTCCGGGCGGGAGGCGGCCGTCGTCGTTCAGGGCTCGGCGCGCGTCCGCCGGCGCAGCGGGATGACTTCGGC
>JAEWKG010000229.1 GCA_023386135.1 Pseudomonadota bacterium
AGTCGGTGCCGCTGCGGGCGCAGGCGGCGACCAGCTCGCTGCCGTAAAGCTGGTAGGGTCCAACGGTGGTCAGCACCACGCGGGTGCGGTGGCACATCGCGTCGAGCGTGCCGGGATCGTCCGCATCCGCGATGATCAGCGGCGTGTCGGCGGGCGCGTGGATCGCGTCGCGCACCTGGCTGAGCTTGTCGCGGCTGCGCCCCGCCATCGCCCACTTGGGCGCATCGTCCTTGCCGCCATATTCGCGGACGAAGTGCTCGGCGACGAGGCGGCCGGTGTAGCCGGTTGCGCCATAGACGACGATGTCGAACTCGCGTTCCGCTTTGCTCATGCCTGCTTCCTCTTGCGCCAACGACCCGGGTTTCGCTGCTCGGAGACTATCATGTCGCGCGCCGCGCGATAGTCGCCGGCTTCGATCTGCAAGCCGAGCCGCGTCTCGTCGCGACGGCGATACTCTTCCTCGGCCTCATCGATGTCCTGGATGCTGTCGCCCAGCATCTCGAGAGCCGCGCGGCCCATGGTGATCGCCGAGCCGTGAAGTTCGCGCACCGCGCAGTCGACCGGCGCATCGCGCAAGTCCACCAAGGTGCGCCGGTCGTAGGCGCGAACGAGTATCTTCGGCCGCGGAAACGCCTCGCGGATCGCCTCCAGCATCGGCGTGTCGAGCTGCTTGCCGTCGATGCAGAACAGCAGCGCATCGACCTCGGCGGCGCCCGCCTGGCGCAGGAGGTCGATCCGCGTGCCGTCGCCGAAATAGACCTTCGAGCCGAACTCGCCCGCGGTGTCGATCATCTGCGTGTCGCGGTCGATCAGCGCCACCTTAATGTCGCTCAGCATCAGCATCTGCGCGACCGTCTGGCCGAAGCGGCCGTAGCCGATCACCAGCGCGCCCGCGCCGTCGGAGCGCGGGGCCTCGCGCCGCTCGGTCGACTGCGGCGTGCGGCGCAGCGGCGCGGTGAGGATCATCAGGACCGGGGTCGAGGCCATCGACAGCGTCACCACGGCACCGAACAGGCTCGCCGCCTCGGGGCTGATCAGCAGGCCGTTCTGCGCCTGCGCGAACATCACGAACCCGAACTCGCCGCCCTGACTCAGTAGCAGACCGAGCGCGAGCGCGTTGCGCCAGTGCATCCCGATGGCGAGCGCGATCCCGCCCATCACCGCCGCCTTGATCGCAATCAGCCCGACCGCAGCGGTCAGCACGAACAGCGGCCGCTCGGCGATCGCCTGCAGATCGAGCATCATGCCCACCGCGAGGAAGAACAGGCCGAGCAGGATCGAGCGGAATGGCTCGACGTCGGTTTCGAGCTCGTGCCGATAGGGTGTATCCGCCAGCATCACGCCGGCGAGGAAGGCTCCGAGCGCGGTCGAGAGGCCGAGCAGTTCCATCGTCCCGGCCGACGCGGCGATGGTAAAGAGCGCCGCGACGATGAACATCTCGCGCTCGCCCAGCCGCCCGATTAGGCGGAACAGCGGTCGGATCACGAACCTTCCGACGAGGATCAACCCGGCGATCGCGGCGACCGTCATCAGCATCAGCTGCCATCCGGGCGGTCCACCCGCATCGGCCGGATTGCGGCTCAGCGCGGCGACCACGGTGATCATCGCGATGATCGACAGGTCCTGAAACAATAGGATCGAGAACGCCCGCTCGCCGAACGGGGTCTTGAGGCGTCCCGCCGACTGCAGCATCGGCAGTACCTGCGCGGTAGAGGACAGCGCCAGCGGCAACCCAAGCGCGATTGCGGCGGGCCAGGTGAACCCGGTCGCAAAGCCGATCGCCAGCGTCAGCGCCGCGCCACACAGCAGCACCTGCAGCAGGCCGAGCCCGAAGATCTCGCGCTTCATCTGCCACAGCCGCTGCGGGGCGAGCTCCAGCCCGACGATGAACAGCAGCAGCACAATGCCGAGCTCTGCGAAGGCGATCTTGCCCTCGGCGTCGCCGGTGAGATGCAGCACCTGCGGCCCGATCACCACGCCCGCGACCAGGTAGCCCAGGGTCGCGCCCAGCCGCAGGCGGCGGAACAACAGCACGAACCCGAGCGCGAAGCCCAGCATGACCACCCCGTCGCGCAGGAAGTGGGTGGCTTCGGCAGCCTCCGTCATAGGGTCTTCAGGTAGAGAATGATCTCGTGCCGCGCCGCCGGATCGGCGAGCCCGGCGTAGGTCATCTTGGTGCCCGGCACGGTCTTCATCGGGGCGGTCAGGAAGCGGTCCAGCGTCGCGTCATCCCAGGTCAAGCCCGCCTGCTTGAGCGCGGTGCTGTAGGGATACCCAGCCGCGCCAGCCGCGTGCTTGCCGTACACGCCCGCCAGCGAGGGGCCGACAAGATGCTGGCCCGGCACCGTCGTGTGGCAGATCTTGCATTGCAGGAACACCGCGGGCGGTTCGGCGGCAGCGGCCTGCGAAGCCTCGGCGATCGCCTCCGCGGCGGGCTTGGGATTATCGCTCTCGCGCGCGGCCTTCCCGCAGGCGGCGAGCGCAACAAGAGCGGCTGCGGCCAGGATCACACGGTGCATGCATCACTCCCACACGCGCGGATGCGCGCCGATGCATGTAAAGATTAGTGTGCCCCGGTCAAAGGGCGAGCCGTTACAGCTTCAGGTTCGCCCGCACGCCGATCATGTCGATGCCGGGGTTCTGCTTGCCTAGGATCTGGCCGTTGGAAATGTGCACCCAGCTCGCCTCCACGCTCACGCGCGGGGCAAGGTTGAGGCCGAGCGCAATCTCCGGTTCGAACAGCACCCGGCTGCCGAGATCGGTGCGCAGGCCGGTCGCGGTATTGACCCGCAGCGACGGCGCGTCATGCACCACCAGCCCGATGCCAGGCCGGACATAGACGCCGCCGAGGTTGAACTTGCGGCTCACGCCCGCGCCAATGAAGTCGGTCCCGCCCTTGTCGCTGTTGACCGAGCCGAACACGTACGGCTGAATTTTTGCGACCGGGATTACCGGATCGAGCCGGTAGCCGAGCTGCAAGTCCGCGCCGCTCTCCTGCGTGTCGAGCGTGAACAGCGTGTCGACGGCGTGCTTGTAGATGCCGCCGTAGACCTCACCAGCCTGAGCCGGGGCAGCGGACAGGAACGCGCCGGCAGCGGCGGCGAAAGCGAGTGCGATCTTCATGGCGCGCCCCTGGCTGTGGCAAGCTTGCCGCAAGCTGAAGCCAATTGTCCGCTCGCGCAACCTTGCCCTTTGTTATGGGCACACGCACGCCTATCCGGGCCGGCTTTATGCCGCACACGCACGCTCTCTCTGCGTCCGAGCAACCCTATCGCGCCGAGCTTCGCGAGCTGGTGAAGCTCGCCCTGCCGCTGGCGGGGGCGAACCTCATCCAGATGGCCGTGTACGCGGTCGACGTCATATTTGTAGCGCGGCTGGGGCCTGAGGCGCTGGCGGCATCGTCGCTCTCGGTATCGTTGTTTGGTCTCTTGATGTGGTCGATGACCGGATTGGTCGGTGCAGTCGCGCCGCTGATCGCCGCCGAGCTTGGCCGCAAGCGCCACTCGGTGCGCGAAGTGCGCCGCTCGATGCGGATGGGTATGTGGCTGGCGCTGATATCGGGCATCGGCGTGATGGCGATCTGCGTGTTCGGAGAGGAGTTCATGCTCCTGACCGGGCAGGACCCGCACGTCGCGGCGCTGGGCGGCGAGTTCCTCGCGGTGCTGATGTTCGCCGCGATCCCACACATCGGCGCGTGGCTCTTGCGCACCTTCGTGTCGACGCTCGGGCGCGCGGGCATCGCCACCGCGATCACGGCGGTGGCGCTGCTGGTC